>CAZILT010000138.1:0-4197 GCA_964540185.1 uncultured Dehalococcoidales bacterium | reverse complement strand
CAATATAGGCCTTTACTTTAGGATACCTGTCAAAATATAAGGCGATGAATTGAGCTGCTTCCTCGCGGCTGAGATCAGTAGCTTGTTCCAATCCATAATCGCTCATGCCGTAGATAACGCCAAAGTTAACTGTCTTAGCAACTCGGCGCATTTCTGGAGTTATCTCCCTCGCTGGAACAGAAAAGAGCCGGGAGGCTGTGGCAGAGTGGATATCCTCGTCACCGATAAAGGCGGCGATAAGGTCGGGGTCTTGAGAGAGGTGAGCTAAAGCTCTGAGGTCAATCTGAGAGTAATCAGCGCTTAATAGATATGACCCTGAAGGAGCAATGATGGCTTGCCTTATTTTCTTACCTATTTCCCCTCTTACAGGTATATTTTGTAGATTCGGCTCGCTGGAGGAAAGCCGCCCGGTAGCTGTGCCTGTCTGGTTAAAAGTAGTATGTACCCTTCCCGTTTTAGGATTAATAAGCGCTGGCAGGGCATCAATATATGTTGACTTGAGCTTAGCAAGCTGACGGTATTGCAGCACCAGATCTATTATAGGATGAGCACCTCTTAGCGTCTCCATAACGGAAGCCTCTGTGGAGTAGCCGCTTTTTGTCCTGCGAGAGCTGGGTAGATTGAGTTCCTCAAAGACCACCTTGCCTAATTGCTGGTGTGAGTTGATGTTGAATTTATGTCCTAGGCTGTTATAAATTGCCGCCTCCAGATTCAGCATTTCCTTTCCTAGCTCAAGAGACATCTTGCGGAGCAATGTGGTATCCAGAGCAATGCCATTTCTCTCCATTGCTGTTAGCACAGGAATTAGAGGCATCTCCACATCCTTGAACAGGTGCCATAATCCTTGCTGGTGTAGCTCACTGTCTAGGCGATTTTTTAGGTCCCAGGAGATGTTGACATTGGTGCAGGCATAGTCAGCAACTTGTTTCATCTCTAGACTGGTTAAAGAAACCTGCTTCTTTCCTGTGCCTATTAAGTCACTGAGTGACTTAATTTCAAGGCCCAGTTTGTCAAAAGCAAGTGCCTTGAGGCTCAGATTTTTTTCACCCAGGAGGTAAGCAGCAATCATCGGGTCGAAATCTAAGTTTGGCAGCTCCACTCCATAATTAGTCAGCACAGATATATTATGCTTGCCATTGTAAGCGATTTTCCCTTTATCCGTACTCTCTAAGATTGGCTGGAGTCCAGCTATAACTTGACTTAATGGAACTTGTGTCGGTTGATTCAATCCACGATGCCCTAAAGGGATGTAAAACGCTCTTCCCCTCGCTGGCAATACTGCTATTCCTACCAGCTCTGCCATCAAGCTCTGGCTGGTGGTTTCAAGCTCAATGGCTATTTCATTCGCCCCTTCCAGTTGATTTATAAGTCCATTTAGAGCCACTTCTGTGTTTACCACTTGATAAATGCTTCCAGTCGGGGAGGGGTTTGCCCCCTCCCAAGTTTCTTGTGGCAATCTGGGGACCAACTTAATAAATTCAAGTTCTCGGAAAAGCTCCACTACCTTATCTCTGTCATAATTAGTTAGCTGGCAGGCTTCCAGGCTTAAGTTGATGGGAACATCTCTAACTATGGTGACTAACTCTTTATTTTGGAGAGCCTGTGATTGATGTTGGCTCAATGCTGCTTGCAGTTTGCCCGGTGTTATCTCATCAATACAGGCATAGATTTCCTCTAGGCTGCCATATTTCTGGATTAACCTGGCGGCTGTTTTCCCACCGATGCCTGGTATGCCTGGTATGTTATCTGAAGCATCGCCGACTAGCGCCTTAAAGTCAGTGATTCGTTCCGGCTTTATGCCGTATTTTTGCTCAACTGCCTCCTCATCATAAAGTACAGTATCACTAAAGCTTCGCTTTGGGGCTAGGGCCTTTACCTTAGGCATCACCAATTGCAGTATGTCGCTATCTCCGGTAACGATGATAGTCTCAATACCCTGTTCACTAGCCTGTTTGCTTAGGGTGCCCAGGATATCATCAGCCTCAAAGCCATCCATTTCAAAGATTGGAATGTGAAAAGCAGCTACCAGTTGATGGACTCGTTTTATCTGGCTTTTCAGCTCCTCTGGTGCCTTGGGGCGCTGTGCCTTATATTCCTCAAACATCTCATGCCTGAAGGTTGGAGCAGGGCGGTCGAAGGCAACTGCCCAATAGGCGGGCTTAAGTTCAGCCAGTTCTTTGAGCAGGGTACTGGCGAAGCCGTAAATGGCGTTTACCATCTCCCCCGTTCTGGATACCGTCAGTGGAGGTAAAGCGTGAAAGGCACGATGCACCAATGCATTGCCATCAAAAAGCAATAGTAGCGGTTTTTCTTTGTTGGACATTGCAACTTATTATACTACCTTAAAGGCATGATATACTAAAGTCCTATGAAGAAGGATTTGCTTTCGGTATCTGACCTTAGTGTTGAGGAGATCAAAGGACTTCTAGAGCAAGCACTGACTATGAAGCGGGAGGCCAAACCATCTCTTCTCTCCGGAAGAACTCTGGCTCTCCTATTTGAGAAGCCTTCACTGCGAACCAGGATTAGCTTCGAGGTAGCTATGCAGCAGTTAGGAGGGCATGTGATTTATCTATCTCCAGACGAAGTGGGTCTGGGCAAGCGGGAGGCAATTTCTGATGTAGCGCGTGTTCTGAGCCGCTATGTTGATGGTGTTGCTGCCCGCACATTTTCTCATCAGACTTTGCTCACTCTGGCTGAGTATTCCTCTGTGCCGGTAATTAATGCTCTCTCCGATATAGAACATCCCTGTCAGGCTTTTGCTGACCTCCTTACCATATATGAGAAGAAAGGAAGGCTTGCCACGTTAACTCTGGCATTCATCGGAGATGGCAATAATGTGGCCAATAGCTTACTCCTTGCTGCCTCACTTACTGGCATGAATTTCTATATTGCTTCGCCACCGGGCTATGAAGTTAATAAAGAGATTTTAAGCCAGAGTAGGAGGTTTGCCACTTCCAGTGGTAGCCAGATTAAGCTAAGTAATAAGCCGTATGAGGTGGTCAAAAATGCTGATATAGTATATACCGATGTCTGGGTCAGTATGGGGCAGGAAGCTGCAGTACAAAAGCGGCGTCTTGCCTTTCGTGGTTATCAGGTGGATGAGAAATTATTATCTTTAGCTAAGGAAGATGCCTTGTTTATGCATCCCTTGCCGGCCCACCATGGTGAAGAAATTTCGGCTGGGTTACTAGACAGCTCGCTGTCGGTGGTTTTTGACCAGGCGGAAAACAGACTTCATCTGCAAAAGGCGTTACTGGCTAAGATGCTTTCATAGGCAAACTCGAGGATAGCAAACGGATGACAAGACCCATTATAGCTATTGTAGGCAGGACGAATGTTGGCAAGTCTACTTTGCTTAATCGCCTGGCGAGCAAACGCTTGGCCGTTGTTGGCGATTTACCGGGAATCACTCGAGACCGAGTTTTTGCCATCGCCTCATGGGAGGGGCGAGAGCTAACTTTGGTTGATACTGGCGGATGGCAAGCAAAGCCGCAGTCGACCCTGGAGCAAAAGGTTAAGCAGCAGGTAGAGGCAGCTATCGCCCAAGCGGAGGTCATCATATTCTTGGTGGATGCCGGGGATGGAGTCATTGCTGCTGATGAAGAAGTAGCTGATGTACTGCGTGCTGCCAGCAAGCCTGTAGTTTTAGCGGTAAATAAGGTGGACTCTGCTAGCAAGGAGAATCAGATAGCCGATTTTTATCGCTTAAGCATAGGCACACCCGTGGCTATCAGTGCCTATCATAATCGAGGAATAGACAAGCTGATGGATGCTGTACTGGCTTATCTTCCTCCGTCACCGGCCAGTCTTGTAGAGCCAGAGGAGGCTAAACTGGCTATTGTGGGACGCCCAAATGTGGGCAAGTCAACATTACTAAACGCATTGCTGGGTGATGAGAGAGCCATTATTGATGAGACGCCGGGGACAACTCGTGATGCCCTCGATGCTATGGTTCGCTGGGAGGATAAAGGGATATTGCTTATTGATACTGCTGGCATCAGGCGACGTGGCAGGGTTGATGCTGGTATTGATTACTACAGTTTGCTTCGAGCTCTTCAAGCTATTAACCGGTGCGATGTTGCTTTGCTGATGATTGATGCCAGTGAACTCGTTACTGCCCAGGATATGCACATCGCTGGCTATGTCATAGAAGCTGGCAAGGGCATGATATTGGTGGTTAACAAATGGGATCTC
>CAZILT010000137.1:0-5849 GCA_964540185.1 uncultured Dehalococcoidales bacterium | reverse complement strand
CGTTACCTTCCCTGCTAGTTTTATGTTAGTAGCAGCTATGAACCCCTGCCCCTGCGGCTATTACGGAGATCCGTTCAAGGAATGTAAGTGCTCGCCAGGAGAAATTTCCCGCTACCATAAGAGGATAAGTGGACCACTGTTGGATCGCATTGACATCTTTATCGATGTCCCCCATATCGATTATGAAAAGCTCACCGAAGATAAGCCCGTAGAAACCTCAGAGAAGGTCAGGGAAAGAGTTAAGGCATCTCATGAAATACAGGTTAACCGTTTCCAGGGCACAAAGCTAAGGTGTAATGCTGACATGACGCCCAAGGAAGTAAAGGAATTCTGTATCGTAGAATCAGCAGCGCAAAGCTTACTTCGTGCTGCTATGAAGCAGCTGCACCTTACCGCTCGAGCTTTTCATCGGGTACTTAAGCTCTCTCGCACCATCGCCGATCTGGAACACAGCGATATCATCAAGACATACCACATGGCCGAAGCTTTACAGTACCGGCATAAGGAAATAATCTAACTATCAATACAAAATAAGCCACAGAACACCACCAGCAATAGCCAGCATAATACCAATGACAAGAGAAATCCTGCCGCCTATTTGCCAAGCATGCAACCAAGAACGCTCCGGCTCATGAGTTATAAACTCCTTGATATCCTTTTGGGTTGATGTGGAATTGTAATACTTCCCTTCCTCTCTTTTATTCCAAAGGATAAAAACAATACCCACGAGAATAAAGAAAACACCCAATCCCAAGATAGCCTGGCAATTAGCGAGTGACATGTTACTCAAAATTAAAAGGCAAAGAGCAAAGAGCAAAATGATAAATCAAAATGCAAGCCTTCTTAATTTTCGCTCTGCATTTTTGCCTTTGCATTTTTTCTCTGATTTTACTTGAGTTCTACAGAAGCTCCGGCAGCCTCCAACTTCTCCTTTATGGTGGCCGCCTCCTCCTTAGAAACGCTCTCTTTTACTACCTGCGGAGCAGCTTCTACCAAATCTTTGGCCTGCTTCAACCCTAAATCGGTTACCGCCCGTACCGCCTTAATGACCTCGATCTTCTTTTCGCCAATATCCTTCAGGGTGACACTAAACTCTGTCTTCTCTTCCTCCGCAGGCGCTTCAACTGGCTGGCTAGTAGCCGCTGCCGGCACCACTCCCACTGCTACAGGAGCAGCAGCACTAACTCCAAATTCACTCTCTAAAGCCTTAACTAAATCAGCTAGATCAATTACCGTCATTCCCTTAATAGCGTCGATAATTTCATCCTTAGTCATCACCTTAGCCTTACTCTTTGCCCGAGCCTTTGTGACTCTCTCCTCACCCTCTTTCATCTTGTTCTCTTCTACCTTTGCTTTCTCTGGTGGCATGTTTCCCTCCTTAGATTATTCAGTAAAACTTCGAATCTGCGCTTGTAATACATTACACAACCCACACAACGGGGCACTCAAAACATTATGTAAACTCCTCACAGGGGCCTGCAGTTGTGCCATAAGATGAGAGATAAGCTCTCCCTTAGGTGGTAAGTTGGCCAAGGTCATTATCTCGTCAGCACTGAGCACTCGCTCTCCTAATAAACCTCCCTTAATTTGCACAGCCAACCCTGTCGATTTAACATACTGGTTAAGAGCTTTAGCTGCCTTGCCCACATCACCATAGCTAAAAGCCATAGCTGTAGGCCCATCAATAATACCGATAAGTTGCTCCTTACCAGCTCTTCGGGCAGCTAAACGAGCCAGGGTGTTCTTAACCACATGGTAATTAACATCTGTATCAGCCAGGGTCCGGCGCAACATAGTCATTTCCTTAGTTGGAACCCCCTGGTAGCTAGTAGCGATAACAATAGTGCTTTGAGACAGAGCGTCTGCCAATTTAGCGATAATTTGCACCTTCTTTTCTCTTAACATGTCTCCAACCCATAAATAAAAATCCCTATGCCAATGACACAGGGTCAACTCAAACCTCAGCAGGCAAATACTTTAAACCATCTCGGCGGGAAGACTGCTCTCACCACCTTACCCCCCATCTTACAGGGGACGGTACCTGCCATCATCGGCACCAATTTAATTATAACAGAAACAGCTAAGCAACTAAAGCTACTGCTGACTTAAGATCCAGCTTAAACCCCGGTCCCATGCTAGTAGATAATGATATGCTTCTGATATATTGCCCTTTGACCCCAGTGGGCTTTGCTTTAACTATAGCTTCAATTACTGCTTCCAAGTTTTCCAGAAGCTTATCTTTATCAAAGCTAATTTTGCCTATAGGCAAATGGATAATAGCCGTTCTATCCAGGCGAAACTCTGTTCTGCCCTTACGCGCTTCACTTATAGCCCTAGGTAAATCTTGGGGCGATACCACGGTGCCAGACTTGGGGTTAGGCATCAAACCTCGCCTTCCTAAAATACGCCCGAGTTTGGCTACTTTGGGCATCATATCTGGAGTAGCCATAGATACATCAAATTCAAGCCAGCCGCCCTCGATTTGCTTAATAAGTTCATCCGCTCCAGCATAATCAGCTCCAGCTTCTTTAGCTAGCTTTATTGCCTCTCCTTGAGCAAAAACAAGCACGCGTATCTTTCTCCCCAATCCATTAGGCAACAAGACCACACCACGCACTTGCTGGTCGGCACTACGTGGGTCAACCCCCATCTTCAAGTGAAGCTCGACCGTCTCATCAAATCTGGCATATGAAGCTTTCTTAGCTAACTCAATAGCCTCCTCGGGGGAGTAAAGCTTTAACCTCTCGGCAAGTTTACTAACTTCCTGATATTTCTTACCACGCCTTGCCACTTATTCCACCTCTACACCCATACTTCGAGCAGTGCCCTCAATGATGCTTGCCGCTTTTTCAATGTCAGTAGTATTAAGATCCTTCATTTTAGTTTGAGCAATCTGATAAAGCTTGTCTCTGCTTATCTTACCTACCTTATCGCCTTTCGGGTTACCACTACCCTTCTCCACCCCTAAAGCACGCCGCAATAAATCAGAAGCGGGAGGCATCTTAGTGACAAAACTAAAGGAATGGTCAGCATATATAGTTATTTCTGCTGGGATAAGGAAACCTTCTTGAGAGGCTGTCCTCTCGTTATACTCTTTGCAGAAGGCCATAATATTAACGCCATACTGCCCCAAGGCGGGCCCCACCGGCGGTGCCGGGGTAGCCTTACCTGCTGGCATCTGCAGTTTAATGACCGCCTGAACCTTCTTCGCCATGCTATATCCTTTCTACTGCCAAAAAATCCAATTCCACGGGTGTTTCTCGGCCAAAAAGCGACAACATAACTATCGCCCTCCCCTTATCCAAGCTAATTTCCTCCACCTTGCCTATAAAGTCCATAAAGGGACCACTGGTTACCCGAACACTATCCCCTCTGTTAAATGCCACCTTGGCCTCTGAGGGAGCCTCCTCCATTCGCTGTAATATGGCCTTTACCTCATCCTCTGCTAATGGCACTGGTTTAACACCAGTGCTAACAAAACCAGCGACACTAGGAGTGTTACGCACTATATCCCAACTATATTCATCTAACTTCATACGAACCATAATGTAACCAGGAAATGCCTTTTTAGTTACAGTACGGCGTTTCCCACCTTTAATTTCAATCTCATTAGCCGTGGGTATCACCACATCAAATATCTTGTCACCAGCATCCATATATTTGATACGCTGTTCTAAGTTTCTCTTGGCTCGCTCTTCTCGCCCAGAAGACACATATAATAAATACCATTGCCCTTCAGGCATCATTTCTAGCCACCTAAAAGTAAACCAACAAATAACTTAGTGAATCCATAATCTAGAGCCCCTAAGACAAGCCCCACAACAACACAAACAATAAGAACCAAGATGCTTAATCGTAAAGTTTCTTGTCTCGTTGGCCAGCGTGCTTTCTTTAGTTCCTCTACTGCTTCCGCAAAGAAACTCAGCCTTGATTTCTTTTTAGCTGGCGTAGCTACAGACCTGACAGTTTTAGCCTTGTGAGCACGACTCGTCATAAACTACTTTGTTTCCCGATGGAGGGTATGAACATGACAACGTGGACAATACTTGTTCAACTCCAGCCGCCGCGAATCATTTTTCTTATTCTTGACAGTAGTATACGTTCTCTGCTGACATTGGCTGCACGCTAGATGAATAATCGTGCGTAGCCCCCCCTTCTTCTTGGCCATGTTTATGCGCCCACTTTAGTGATAACACCCGCACCTACCGTTCTGCCTCCCTCCCTGATAGCAAAACGCAACCCTTCCTCCATAGCCACAGGGTAGATAGTCTTAATACTCATATGCGTTAAGCTATCACCGGGCATAGCCATTTCAACACCCTCAGGCAAAGTTATAGAACCAGTGATATCTGCTGTCCCGATGTAGAACTGAGGCTTATATCCACTGAAAAATGGAGTATGCCTGCCACCTTCTTCTTTCTTTAGTATATATACCTCAGTCTCAGCTTCACTGTGAGGCTTAATTGAACCTGGCTTAGCTAAAACCTGGCCTCTCTCTATCTCTTCCCTCTCTATACCTCGCAGCAGCAATCCAACAGCATCACCGGGTTCCGCCTCCTCCACTATCTTGTGGAACATCTCCACACTGGTTACCACCGTTTTCCTGGTCTCCTTTAATCCCACTATTTCCACCTCCTGCCCAGGTCTGATAATGCCACGTTCTACTCTCCCTGTGGGCACAGTCCCTCTTCCTTTGATACTGAATACATCTTCTACGGACATTAAGAAAGGCTTGTCCTTTTCTCTCTTAGGCACGGGAATATACTCATCTATAGCATCCAGCAACTTCCATATCGGCCCACACCATTGGCATTCCCTCTTTCCACAACCACACTCTAAAGACTTAAGAGCGCTCACACGAATAACAGGAACTTCATCACCGGGAAAGCCATACTTTTTAAGTAAATCCCTAACCTCCATCTCTACTAAGTCTAGCAGCTCAGGATCTTCCATTAAGTCTACTTTATTGAGAGCTACCATTATGCGGGGAACTGCCACCTGCCGAGCCAGCAATATATGCTCTCTAGTCTGGGGCATAGGGCCATCATCGGCAGCAACTACCAGAATAGCCCCATCCATCTGTGCCGCCCCAGTTATCATATTCTTGATATAGTCAGCGTGCCCTGGACAATCAACATGACAATAATGGCGTTTTTCAGTTTCATACTCAATATGTGAGATAGCGATTGTCAGCCCTCTAGCTTTCTCCTCAGGAGCATTATCTATAGAATCAAACGGGCGAAACTGGGCAAAACCCACCTTGGATAATATCTGGGTCATCGCAGCAGTTAGCGTTGTTTTTCCATGATCTACATGCCCTATAGTGCCCACATTGATATGCTGTTTAGTACGTTGATAAACTTTCTTTGCCATTTCACTAGCCTCCTTTATTAATAGCCCACAACCAGATTCGAACTGGTGACCCCGTTCTTACCAAGAACGTGCTCTACCAACTGAGCTATGTGGGCCTATTATACCACATAATATAATGGAGGGGGTAGGATTCGAACCCACGAAGCCCAACGGGCGGCAGATTTACAGTCTGCTCCGATTAACCACTCCGGCACCCCTCCCACTACAAGTTTACCACAAAGCCTTTTAAAAAATCTAACGCTAGCCCGAGAGGGGATTCGAACCCACTAACCTACCGATTACAAATCGGTTGCGCTACCATTGCGCCACTCGGGCAACTTTTTGGCTGGCTAGTATAAATTAAGAGCAGAAACGATGTCAACTGCGGGTGTCAAATCGTGTCAAGACTCTTTAGAAATGTCCTCTACTTTAACTCATTAGAAATGTCCTCTGGTGACCTCACACCGGTAATGTCTGGCTGATGCGTTTATTTTGGA
>CAZILT010000136.1:0-5572 GCA_964540185.1 uncultured Dehalococcoidales bacterium | reverse complement strand
GGCACCTCCTTTAGAGTTGCCTATTCTTTATCATTCTTCTCGGAAAGAGGACATTTCTATCGAGTCCTGCAGGGGACATTATCATGGAGTTTCAACATATCGGGTCATTGGATCCGTGAATTGGTAGAAAGACATCCAGAGGTGGTGTGGTTTTAATGGTAATAGTGATCGCGGAGCGCTGTTTTTGAGTAAAAAACAGTTAGTTTGGCCTATTGACATAGTTATGGCCGTTAATTTACAATCTCATATTTAGTAATGACTGAAGTGCTCATGTCTATAAGAGCGGTTAATAAATACTTTGCCTTTGAGGGTATGCACTTCATAATGCCTCGGTGGTAGAACCCCCCTTATTCATACGTCTCTTCGTAAGCGATTCGTCAACCAAGTCTAATTTGCTCTGAATTTAAAATGTTTACCTTGTGGTGAATTTGTTTTTTAGCATTTTTAAAAGGAGTGAAGTGATGAAAAGGATATTACATAAACAGGAAGTTGAAGACATAATAATAGGAGCAACACTGCTTGGGGCGGGCGGTGGTGGTTCCCCAGAAACAGGCTTAAAAATGGTAGCTGAAATACCGTCAGTTACCTTAGTTCAGGTGGCAGATGTGCCTGATGATAGCACTGTGGTTGTGGTAGCTGGTATGGGTTCCCCTGTCGTCTTGCTTAAAGAAGGATGGAAGGGAGAGGAAGTACCGGCGCTGGAAAGATTGGAGGAGGTCACAGGCAAGAAGACAGACTATGTGGTTCCTGTAGAAACGGGCGGTTTCAATTCTGTGACGCCGTTACATGCGGGGGCCGTTAAGGGTTTACCTGTTATCGATGGTGATGGTGCTGGAAGGGCGATACCTGAATTGGAAATGACCATGTACTATATTCACGGTGTACCTGTTGCTCCGCTTTCAATGGCGGATTCTAAGGGGAATGCTGCCATTCTATACCCAACTGATGCCTACATGGGTGAAGAGCTGGGTCGAGCTGTAACTACGGTATTTGGTATGACCGCTGGCTTGGTTTGTCACCAGATGACAGGGAAACAACTGAAGGAAGCGGTGATACCAGACACGTTATCTCTTGCTGAGAAAGTAGGCAAAAGCATAAGAGAGGCAAAAGTATCCGGGAGAGATATAGTCGGGGAAGTAACAAAATCTATAGAAGGTATCTTATTGGCAAGAGGCAAAGTGGCCAAGAAGACGGAGGAAGTTAAAGCGGGCTTTGATTATGGCAGGGTTTTTGTAGAAGACATAATTGTGGACTACAAAAATGAGAATATGATAGCGTGGAGGAACAATAAACCCATCGCAATGGTGCCCGATTCCATTTGCTGGCTTACCACAGACGGCAAACCTTTAACAAATGCTGATGTTAAAGAAGGGTTGGAAGTGGCAGTGATAGGCAAGAAAGCCCATGATAAGTGGAGAGTACCCGGTGGATTTGATGTATTTAGGCATGTTCTTAAACTTCTGGGGTATGAAGGGGAATATAGACCGATAGGGTGACTTGAGAAATAGGGACGATGATATTGTGGTGGCTCTTTTAGATGCCGGGCACTGCGGATATGAAATTTAATACGTGCCAGTTGTAAAGAGAGAAACATGAAAATCAAGGTAATAGTGCCAGTAACAACAAAGAGTTTTGTGGAGCCGACTCGGAAAGAAGTGGAAAAATTTGCCTCCAAAGGCACAGAAGTTGACGCCGAGTGTATCGAATATGGCGCAGCATCAATTGAATCGAGCTATGATGAGATGCTGGTTGCTCCTGGAATCATTAAAGTGGGGGAGAAGGCCCAGTCCGATGGGTTTAATGGGATAATTACAGACTGTATGTGTGACCCTGCACTGGATGCGCTCAGAGAAAAACTTGACATTCCTGTAGTGGGGCCTTGTAGGGCAAGTTTGCTTTATGCAGCGGATCTGGCGCACAGATTCTCTATTGTAACTGTACTTGAGAATATACTGGCTATAATAGAGAATAAGGTTATGGAAGCTGGATTGGGTGGCAAATTGGCATCTGTAAGGTCTATTAACATGCCTGTTCTTGACCTCACAAATGTCAAAAAGCTAACAGATGCGTTGGTTGGCGAATCTGTAAAGGCGATAGAGGACGATGGTGCGCATGCCATCATCTTAGGGTGTACGGGGATGCTTGGTGTGGAGGCTGATTTGCAAGACGCCCTTAAAAAGAAAGGTTATGAAGTCCCGGTGATATATCCGGTGGCAATCGCAGTGAAATATCTGGAAACGCTGATATTGCTCAAATTGAAGCAGAGCAAGAGAACATATATGCCACCGCCGGATAAAGAAAGAAATGTATGGGAGAGGTTATAGATGGCAAAAAGGTTGTTAGGGAAAGAGGAGCTGGAAGATATAGTTTGGGGTTCAACAATTCTGGGTGCTGGTGGGGGTGGCTCGCCTCGTGATGGCTTGAATCTTGTTAAGCAAATCATAAACCAGGTAACGATATTTGATGTTGAGGATCTACCAGAAAACGCCAAGGCAGTAGTGGTAGCTGGGATAGGGTCTCCAAAAGCCATGATTGAAAAAGGCTTCGGACCTGAGGCCGAGTTTGCCTATGAAGCAATTAAGAACATGGCTGCGGTGGGAGGAATCAGCGTGGCTTATTTGATGCCAGGCGAAATTGGCGGTCTTAATTCCATAACACCGCTTTATGTAGCAGCACAAAAAGATATACCGGTTGTTGACGCAGACGGAAATGGTCGCGCTGTTCCTGAACTGGGCACAAGCTTATACCCTATATATAAGATTCCTACCAGCCCGTTGGTGGTTGCCAATAAGGCCGGAGATGTTATAGTTGCATATTTGAAGGACCAGCTCGATACTGCAGCAGCGGAGACGATAGCTAGGACGGCTGCTATCTCCTTCGGAATGGTGGCAGCATTCGCTACCTGGATAGTCGACAAGCAAACTATAAAAAAATACCTGGTGCCAAATTCTGTTTCCAAGTCTGAAGAGATAGGTAGAGCAATAAGGAAATCGAAAACCGGTGGCGCGGATACAGTGACAGAGGTTATAAGAATTACTGACGGGAGAGAGGTTTTTAGAGGTAAAATCAAGAGCATTGAAACAAGAACAGTTGAAGGTTTTGACTTTGCCAGAACAACTATAGAAGGCATTGCAAGTTACAAGGATAAGATATTTAACATAGACTCCAAGAACGAGAACATGATTGGCTGGCAAGATGAAAAACCAATAATTATGGTTCCAGACTTGATAGCTACGATAACAACTTCAGGCGAGCCCATTACTAATGCTGATGCAAAGGAGGGTATGGAGATAGCAGTTATTGGGGTTGCTGCCCCAGAGCCCTGGAGAAGAATCCCCGGGGGATTTAATTGTTGGAAGCCTATATTGGAAAAGTTAGGATATGGGGGCCCTTACATCCCATTAAACTAAAAAGGAGGTATAGAGGAATATGGCTAGTGTAACGAAAGAAGTCTGGCCCTGGGAAGATAAGTATGGCGATTACGCACTGGTGCCTGTACCGAAGAAAGAGACCAGGTCTCTTCTTACCCTGTTTTATGCCTATACAGGCGTGTTGGCTTGTATCGCCGTGCTATGGGGTGGGGCAGCTCTTGGCACGCAGTTTTATCTCAAGGATGCGATATGGGTTGCGGTTGTGGGTTCAGCAATATTGGCAGTTATAGGAGGGCTTATTGCTCCAATTGGTGGGGTTTCTAGATGCTCCACATATGTAAATCTGAGGCCATCATTTGGAAATGTAGGTTCGCAAGTGTGGGGGACGATTGTTTCTGGTGTACCTGCCCTTGGTTGGTTCACTGTACAGACATGGCTGTTTGGCATTATAGTGAACACCATTTTCCCCACTGCACCGTGGGCGAGTGTTTTTTGGGCGTCAATATGGGGTGGCATACTGATGCTAATTACCGCCTATATCGGTTTTAAAGGCCTGGCATTCTTCAGCTATTTGGCGGTGCCTTTCTTTATGTTGATTGCAGGCTTTGGAGTTATGATAGGAGTGCAGCAAGGAGGTGGATTTGCCGGACTTGCCAGTATAGCACCAGCAAGCCCAGCGCCTTTTGGAGTAGGTGTGACTGAAGTTGTCGGCATGTACATTGTGGGAGCTATAATTACGGCTGATATTTGTCGCTATGCCAAAAAACTTTGGCATGGCGCTGCAGCATGGGCAATCCAACTTATGATATTGCAGGTATATATGCTGTCAGGGGCAGCAATGATAACCCTGGTAACAGGTGAGGCGAATATTGCCGGTGCGTTACTTGCTGCCGGAGCCGGAGCAGGTGCGTTCCTGATGGCGATACTAGGGCAGTGGTCAACCAATGATAATAATATATATAGCGCCTCTCTAGCCATTAATTTATGGGCACCAATTAAGAGGAAGCATATCGTCCTTATCGCCGGTGCAATAGGCGTAGCGCTAGCGGCGTTAATTGCACGTGCCTGGGGGTCAGCCATGGAACCCTTCCAGGCGTTTTTGACGTTGCTAGGAACGTTTTTGCCTGCAGCCGGTGGAGTTTTAATAGCCGATTTCTGGGTGTACCGCTGGTACAAAGGAGAGCCTCTCAGAGAGAGATACCAATTCCAGCCGGGTATGAAAATTGCCAAGGTGAACTGGATTGGATGGGTTTCAGCTATTGTGGCAACGGCACTGGGTGCGTGGGTTATTAAAGGCGGAATAACTAGCCTTAATTGTTTGCTACTTGGAGTAGTGCTTTACATTGTAATTGCCATTGCGTGCGATAAAGCTGGCGTAACGATGGATCTGGGAGAACACATTATAGATAAGACAGGAGCGTGATAAAAATGGAATTTAAGAGATACGTCAAGATTTCCAGTGGCATAATTATGATTTTTCCCATTGTGCTTTTAGTATTGGCAGCCATGGTATGGTCTCAAAATGTCTTTACCGGGATTATCTATCTTGCGATAGGTATAATCCAGTTGGTAGGGATGGTATTGATATTCCCACGAATCAGGAAGGAAGAAGACTTATGGGAGCTTGGCAATAAGTTCGTGCAGCATAATTGGATTGTGCTCTCATTAGGGCTTACCGGAGTGGCTATGTTCTTGGCTCCTTTCTTCACTGAGGGCGTAGGGACAGCAGTTCCATATGTTGCGTTCGCGGTTTGTCTAGTTACACTTCTGTGGAGCATTTTAAATCTCTATAAGGCAGTAAAAGAGACCAAGGCACGCCTGGTTGTGTAAATGAACTCTTTCTGGGGCACTCAGGGAGATTTAGTGTGCAAATTTTTGACGCAATAAAGGGCAGAAGAAGTGTAAGAAGCTACAGGGATAGAAAAATACCCAGGGAACAGCTTGAGAGAATAGTAGATGCTGCCATCTGGTCTCCCTCCGCCAGCAATGCGCAGGCGTGGGAGTTCATTGTGGTAGAGGGCGATGATGATATCAAAGAGATAAAAACTTTCTCGCCCGGGATATTTGGAAATCCAGCAGCGATGATAATCGTCTGCAGAGATTTAAAAAGAGCATACGAGACTTGTGGTGAACTTGGCAGAGACACATTATCCCTGATGGATATATCGATGGCCAGCCAGAATATTATGCTGGCTGGCCAT
>CAZILT010000135.1:0-2584 GCA_964540185.1 uncultured Dehalococcoidales bacterium | reverse complement strand
TGCCCTTCCCGTGGCAAGTAAGACCCCGGGGCCAAAGACTCCTCATCCCTACAAGCCTCCCCTAAATCATCCCTGGCGAAGATCCTTCAAAATATATGTTGATAAGAGGGGGTGACATTTTCGCTTAACAATTAGAGGACATTTTCCCTTGACAGCAACAGACCTATACATACTTCATGTATTAATATATAATATTAAATATAATCATAGTGCAATTGTGAAGCTGCTTAAAAATGTAGTTGCCTAATTCGTTGGGCGATCGTGCCTGATAAATCAGGCAGCTATAAAAATTTGGTGATGAAGACTCTCCAAAATGACCAAAATCGAACGGGAAAATAAAATTAAACAGCCTAAGGGTTATAGGAAGGAGGTGTCTGGAGATGCCAGAAGTAGCAATCGGCAAGGTGACTGATTTCTTCGCTAGGCCTGTGGTAGCTGGTGTGGAGCTAAGTGGCGCATTGAAGATAGGTGACAAAATCCACATTGAAGGCAGTACCACTGATATGGAACTTACTGTAGAGTCCATGCAAATCGATGGCGTAGATATCACTGATGGCAAGTCCGGTGACCTTGTCGGCATAAAGGTTCCCGACAGGGTAAGGCGGGGTGACAAAGTATACAAGGTTACTGAATAACCTTAACTAAATTTGCCATCTCAATGGCGCTTACCGCAGCGGCAAAACCTTTGTTGCCTTCTTTAGTTCCGGCTCTCTGGATAGCTTGTTCCAGGGTATCAGCAGTAATTATGCCTTGTGCTATTGGCAAGCCGCTATCCAGGGTTATTCTGCCAATTCCTCTGTTTACCTCGGAAGCAATATACTCAAAGTGAGGAGTGTCGCCGCGAATTACAGCACCGAGGCATATCACGGCATTATATCCACCTTGCTGAGCTAACTTTTTAGCTATTAGCGGAATTTCAAAACAGCCAGGAGTCCAGGCGATATCGATATCTTGTTCATCAACGCCGTGACGTAACAAAGCATCTCTTGTTCCTTCAAGTAGCCTGGTAGTTATCAATTCATTGAATCGGGAAATAACTACAGCAAATTTAAGTCCCTTCCCTATTAACATTCCTTCATAATGCTTAGCCATCGATTACCTCCTCTACATTTAAAACATGTCCTAGTTTTTTTTGTTTGGTTTCCAGGTAATGGATATTGTAAGGATTGGGTGGGGCTATTAGCGGTACAGTCTCTACTATCTTGAGTCCATAACTCTCCAGCCCGACTACCTTTTTGGGATTATTGGTAAGCAGGCGAATATTATGTAAACCTAAGTCGGCTAGAATTTGAGCCCCGATGCCATAGTCTCTCAAATCAGGCGGAAAGCCCAAAGCGATATTGGCTTCTACGGTGTCCATGCCTTGATCCTGAAGAGCGTAAGCACGAAGCTTATTGTGGAATCCTATTCCTCTTCCCTCCTGTCTCATATAAAGAAAAACCCCTCTATCCTCTTCGGCTATGCTTTGCATTGCCAATCTAATCTGGTCGCCGCAATCACACCTCAGACTACCAAAGACATCTCCGGTAAGGCATTCACTATGGACGCGTACTAATACTGGTTCATCGCCCGATATGTCACCTTTAACTAAAGCAACATGCTCAGCGGCATCAACGTTGCTCTCGTAAGCTATGGCCGTAAATTCGCCGTATTTGGTAGGCAATCTGGCCTGGGTCACCTGTTGCACCAGCCTTTCATGTCGCCTGCGATAAGCGATTAAATCAGCGATTGCTATTATGTTCAAATCGTATTTAGCGGCCATAATCTCAAGTTGGGGCAGGCGTGCCATGGTGCCATCCTCATTCATAATCTCACATATAATGCCAGCGGGGTAAAGTCCAGCCAACCCGGCTAAGTCAACAATAGCTTCGGTGTGACCTGCCCGCACCAGCACTCCTCCATCTCTGGCTCGAATGGGAAATACATGCCCTGGACGAGCTAAATCATCTGGCTTAGTGTTAGGGTCGAGTACCGTTTTTATAGTTTGTGCTCGATCGAAGGCGGAAATTCCAGTAGTTATTCGCTTTTTTGCTTCAACGGACACTGTAAATGCAGTGCAGTTTTTGGAGGTATTGTCCTGAACCATTAGCGGTATTGCCAGTTCATCAAGTCTCTGCCTGATGATGGGAAGGCAAATTAGCCCTCGGGCATGACGGGCCATAAAATTTATGGCCTCGGGAGTGATTTTCTCTGCCGCTATTGCCAGGTCGCCTTCGTTTTCGCGGGTCTCATCGTCAACGATAATGATAAATTTGCCTGCTCTTATATCTTCGATTGCCTGTGGTATAGTAGCCAACATTCTAAGCCTCTTTTCTGGCGAATCCATATTTCTCGAGGAATTCGGTGGTTAAACCTTGACTGTTTCGATCCTTAAGCCGTTCTATGTATTTGGCTATGATATCTGTCTCTAAATTGACTCTGTCGCCAGGTCTTTTATTACCTAATGTAGTGTGTTCCAGAGTATAGGCTACCAGAGATACAGTAAATGACAAATCATCAAGGTCCGTAATGGTAAGGCTAATACCATCGACAGCGATGAATCCCTTAGTGACCATGTAAGGCATTAGCCTGGCCGGAACTGAAA
>CAZILT010000134.1:0-3901 GCA_964540185.1 uncultured Dehalococcoidales bacterium | reverse complement strand
TGATACCATATCAGACAATGGGAGGAAAGATGAAATCCGAGTTAGCCAATGGCAAAACATTGAAGAAAATGTTTGCCTCGGGAACGGCATGGCTTGAGAAATGTGTCCCTGAAATCAACGCCATAAATGTTTTCCCGGTTCCCGATGGGGATACAGGAACCAACATGCTGCTTACTATGCACTCTGCTATGGAAGAGACAAAACAGAACACAGACAACGATGCTTCCTCAGTAGCCAAATCAATGTCTTATGGTGCTTTGATGGGAGCACGAGGGAATTCAGGAGTCATCCTATCCCAATTCCTGCGTGGATTGGCCAAGGGACTAGAAAGCAAAAAGTGTTTCAATAGCAGAGACTTTGCCAATGCACTGGCTGAGGCATCACGGGCTGCCTACGAAGGAATCATCCACCCTGTAGAAGGAACTATATTGACGGTGCTTAAGGATGCAGCTAATGCTGCTGATATAGCCACCCAAAATGATTCCGCAGATTTGCTTTCAGTAGTAGAAACTGCAACAGAGGCAGCCAGGGATTCAGTAGCTCGGACGCCTGCCCTGCTGTCAGTATTACGTGAAGCCGGCGTGGTAGATGCCGGAGGACAAGGTCTATATATTATATTCGATGGTGCCCTTCGTTTCCTTAATGGGGAAGCAGACAAGATGAAAAACTATGAACCCCAGCTAGTCTCCGCCAACTTACCCTTAGCCTCTAAAATAGCTCCAGAAGCAGAGGTAGAAGTGCCTTATGGATATTGCATTGAGTTTCTACTGGAGGGGCAAAAACTCGACTTGAACAAGATCAGGAAAAAGTTAAACAAAAAAGGGCAATCCCTGATTGTTGCTGGCGATGGCTCCATGATTAAGGTCCATATCCACAGCTTTAAGCCAGGCGAAATTCTCGATGATGCTACCCACTTAGGCAAATTACACGATATAAAAATCGATAATATGGATGACGAATATGCCGAATTTATCAGGATACAAAAGAAAAAAATGCCCAGGGTCAACATTGCTATAGTGACTGTTGCCTCTGGAGACGGTCTTTTCGAGGTATTTAATAGTCTGGGGACATCCATTATTGTTCCCGGTGGCCAGACAATGAATCCCAGCGTCAGCGAGCTATTGCAGGCTGTGGAATCAGCCCCATCAGACAATATCATCTTACTGCCCAATAACAAGAATATCATTCTCACTGCTTCTCAGATTGATTCTTTAACTTCAAAGAAAGTAAGGGTAGTCTCTACCAGGACAATTCCACAGGGTATCGCCGCATCCCTTGCCTTCAATTATGACACGAGCCTGGAGGAAAATGCTCGAATTATGGAAGAGGCAATATCTGCAATAAGGACTATAGAAATTACTAAAGCTGTGCGGCAGACGAAAATAAATGGCCAGAAAATAAAGAGGGGGCAGCTCATTGCCATTCTAGATGATGAGGATTTAATAGCTAGCGACAATGATGTAGCAAATGTTCTTTTTAAAGCCCTAATGAAAGCAGATATTGAAAATGCGGAGGTGATGACTATTTACTATGGTGCTGAAACTCAAGCTGATGAGGTTGAGGATGTAGTCCGGAAAATCCGAGAGGGGCATCAGCACCTTGAGGTCGAAGTAATCCATGGCAATCAACCACACTATAACTACATAGTCTCGCTGGAATAAGGATTTTGAAGTTATATCTCCCCAACACACTTATCATCCCGCGATAACCCCCGGTAACAAATACTCATGTTAGCCCTTATGCCTCGACTATTTCCATCCTGGAAGCAGAGTAGCAAATTCGAAAAGAACTAAAGCTCACACTGCAGATACCTACACTAATGTGGTATTCTATTCACATCTCATATCTATGTTCAATTAGACGATGCCTTATCAGATGACAAACATTAATTCATTGCGAGACATTCTTGAGTTAGAATGCAAGAGGGGATATGCTAATAAAGCAGTAATCGGTGGTTTGGATAAATACCTTCACAAACAAGCAGGCCAAATCAGGCAAACCATAGGTAACAGACGACTTTTAGCCGAATTTGATGAGCTCAACTTAGCCAACTCCAATTATGCTTCCTGCGAGGTAGACGAGCGTAGGAAATGGATAATTCGGGTCTTCCACTGGCTAGAGAAATTAGAAGAGCTAAAGGGAGAACCCCTCGCCTCTCCTCTACCTCCAAGTCAGAGGAGCAAAGAGAGGATGACCCGCATCCACCAATCTCCTGATTTGACGAGGGACGTAAGGATAGCAGCCAAGCCACACCCCCAAAGGAAAGACTTTGGGATAGATTCCTCCATAACTGTTATCAAAGGTATTACATCCCGCGTGGCGACCAAATTTGCCAGGTTAAATGTAACAACAATACATGATTTACTTTATTTTTCTCCCCGACGCTATGTCGATTACAGCCAGAGGAAAACTATCGCCGAACTTAAGGAAGGTGAGGAGCAAACTATTGTAGCCACAATATGGCAAGCCAGAGTAGCTACCTTCGGTAATCGCCCAGGCACAGAAGCCATCGTGGGAGATGAGACAGGGAATATCAAAATAGTCTGGTTCAACCAACCTTATTTGGCCAAAGGGTTTCCCTCCAACGCCAGGATAGTAATTAGTGGCATAGTCAATTTATTTAAAGGACAAAAACTGTTTGAATCTCCCGAATGGGAAATGCTACAGGACAAAGAACTAATCCACACCGCCCGCCTGGTCCCCATTTATCCACTCACTCAAGGTCTATATCCCCGGCAAGTGAGGAAATGGACCAAGGAAGCCATTGATGGCTGGGCTTGGCAGGTGAGCGATTTCTTACCATCAGAGATAAAAACCCGATGCCAACTACTAGACCTTCCTGAAGCGGTTGCTCAAATTCACTACCCTGGCGACCACTTAATAGCCGAAGAGGCAAAGAAGCGTCTAGCCTTCGACGAGTTACTCCTGCTCCAATTAGGTGTGCTGGCTAAAAAGCGAAATTGGCAACAAAGTCAGCCAGGCAACACCTTCAATATAGACCAAGAGGTTATAAACACATTCCTCCAATGCCTACCTTTCACTTTGACCCCAGCGCAGGAGCGAGTATTGGGAGAAATTATAGCTGACCTCAAACAACCCAGAGCTATGTCACGCCTTCTTCAAGGCGAAGTGGGCAGTGGTAAAACTGTGATTGCTGCCCTAGCTTTGTTAATAGCTGTCGCCAATAACTATCAAGGAGCATTCATGGCACCCACAGAGGTACTAGCTGAACAGCATTTCAACAACATCTGCGATTACCTGTCTAAAGCCAGCTCCCCTACCCCACCAAGCAAAGGAAGGCAGCCAGCAGAGCCTCCCTCTTACCAAGAAGAGGCAGGGAATGTTAGGTGCTACACAGGCTTCCTCTCCCACCCAGTCAGCGTTGCTTTGCTCATTGGCAGTCTCAGTCCTAGTGAAAAGGAGGATTTACACTGTAAAATTAAGCAAGGAGAAATTGATATCGTTATTGGCACTCACGCTCTCATCCAAAAGGGGGTAGATTTTTATAGGCTGGGGTTGGCAGTGATAGACGAACAACAACGCTTCGGGGTTTTACAACGTTCCTCATTGCGTCAAAAGGGCTTTAACCCCCATATATTGGTTATGACCGCTACCCCCATACCCCGAACTATGGCGCTGACGCTTTACGGTGACCTCGACCTCTCGGTAATTGATGAACTACCTCCAGGACGGCAGAAGGTGAAAACAAAATATCTTGCACCCCGGGATACAGAAAAAGCTTATGCCTTCATCCGTCGCCAAATCAACGGTGGTAATCAAGCTTTCATCATCTGCCCTCTCATTGAAGAATCAGAAATACTCGACGCAAAAGCAGCCACAACCGAATACGAGTATTTGTCCCGGGAAATCTTCCCCGACTTAAGGTTAGGGTTACTTCACG
>CAZILT010000133.1:0-2878 GCA_964540185.1 uncultured Dehalococcoidales bacterium | reverse complement strand
CTTTAAGGGTTACTATCCTCCTTGTTCCCACCATATCGTTCTCTCCTTCTGACATATCTTGATTCAGAGTAAAGCCTCGATTATTGCCTTGTTGAATTTTGGCAGGTCGGCTGGTTTACGCGAAGTGATGATATTGCCATCCCTGACAACTGGCTCATCAACCCAGGTAGCGCCGGCATTCTTCAAGTCTACTGCTAGCGAAGGCCAGGAAGTTACACGGCGCCCTTTAACTATATCTGATGAGATCAGAAGCTGAGGGCCGTGGCAGACTGCGGCTATTATCTTGCCCTCCTCATGAGCCTTTCTGACTAGGTCAACCATAGGCTGGTGCAGGCGCATTTTGTCCGGGGCGTAGCCGCTGGGGACAATTATGGCATCAAATTCCTCGGCTTTAACTTTGTCGGCAGTTGTGTCTGCCGTCACCGCGGTTGACCCTCTTTTCCCCCTGTAGCTTTTCTTTGAGCCACTGCCCACAATCAGTACCCTGGCACCAGCGTCTTTCATCGCTCTCAGTGGCTCCGTGAGCTCAGAGTCCTCAAAACCTTCCTCAACTAGAACGGCAATACGCTTTCCCTCAAGCATGCGTTATCTCCTTTCTAAATTGGCCGTCGCTGATTTCTCTCTCCTGCTGTTAACCTTTTTCTCATCTTTCTTTTGCCTTAACTACTTGAAGTAGTGATTCAACAGGGATATTTTATAGGGCAGGTGATGGAAAAGTTATAAAACGGCGGTAGAAAAAGTTACAAAAATATGACATTTTGCTGGATAAGATTATCTCTCGACTTGTTCGGACATAACGTTACTCAAAAACAAGGGTTAGCAGGTAGATAAAGTCAGCGCCGGCGAGAAGAGAAACGACATTGTGGAGCACCGCCTTTTCGTGAATCCCAGGAATCAGGTCTAAGGCAGCGATATAGAGAAATGAACCGCCGGCTGTAACCATAAGTATCCCCAGTGAAAATCATGACAGGCTGTGAAGATGACCCAAGAGGGCGATGGCAACTACGGGCATAGCCAGCGCGTATTTAGATAACGAACTGCCCTCTCCACATGACACTGGTGTTCCAATACCAGCAGGATAGGTTTGTCATAAGATCGAACCCTACCAGCAAAGACAGGTAATCCTTCCAGCCAAATGCTGTAAGCTCCCCGAATGTGAGCGTCACCAAAGGCAGCCGGTTCACTAGTATCAACAACCGCTGCTCCTCACTCCATCTCTACCATAAACTCAGTTGGAGTAAGCCGAGCGAGTACAGGCATGCAGCCGAGAAGAGGAGAACCTTCCAGATTACACTTTTCCATCTGGCGAAAATAGTGAGGCCTCTCCGGTCTCTCGGCCACTTTATATTTGATGAAGCCGCCTCTACTAGTCTGAAGCAAGGGGTAGGGTATTTTCATCTCTGCCAGCAATGTTCGCGCTGCAGACTTAGGCGTCACCGTGAGCTGGACACGGAATAATCCCGTCACCCAAGAGAATAATCTTGTTGAAGATGCTATCGTAAAGATTCCCAGCCAACCTTGGAGCTTCATCGGCACCATACAGATCAGTTCGCCCAACATCACTCACAAATAAGGCGTCTCCAGTAAATACCATTACCATAGTTTCATCAGAGGAGAGGTCAGTCAAGACATAGGATATGCTCTCGTCAGTATGTCCTGGGGTATGAATAGCAAGCAATCTGAAGCTGCCAATTCGGAATTCCTGCCCATCTTCCAGTGTATTGCCGTATTTCCATGACAACCTAGGACTGTGATAGACTTCAGCGCCTGTGAAGTGATTCAGCTACACAGAGCAGATTACATAGTCTTCGTTAAGGTAGGTCTCAAGAATATACTTTATTTTCAAGCTGTGCTGTTGAGCCTGGTCAACATAAATCTGGCAATCACGCTGGTGGTCAATTACTGCCGCATCACTACCGAAGCCGATTAAGTAAGAATTAGGGGCAATTCCCTCTGATTTTATGCGTTGAAAAATCATCTGGAGCTTCCTTTTCTAGCTATCGTTGCCGAGTGATCTCTGACACCCGCTCGAGCAGAGTATTAGCGTGATTCCTCTCTTCCAAGGCTAATTCGTGGAGCAGTGTTTTGGCATCTGGGTTCTCGACCAAAGCCGAGGCCCGTTTGTAAAAGTCATATGCCATATACTCCATTTCCAAAGCTATCTCCAACGCCTCCATCTCGTCAACGAATTTCTCCTCTACCTTAGTTAGAGCAGGGCTAATCTCCATTCCACCCTCCATATGTTCTGCCTTGAGTTCCTGCTTAAGCTCCTTCAGAGATGCCAGTGTCTCCTCCCCAAGCAAAGTAATAGCACGCTGGTATAGCCTTTGCATATGTCCATCTTCAGCATTAGCCAGCATCCGAAACGTTTCCTCTACCTGAGGTGACGCAACTTTATCTTTAGCTGCCGTGTAGAAATCCCATGAGCCCTTTTCCAGTTTGATGCCCAACATAAGGATATCTCTAACCCCCGCTACTTCAGTTACTAACTCAGGCCTTCTTTCAGGCATCCCAGTGATACGTTCGTAAGCCCAGCTGAGAATACCACCATCAAGATGATGAACGCCTTTGAATCCCAACCCACAGAGTGCTATGGCAGCCGCCATACTTCTGCGCCCTGAGCGGCAATAGGCGATAATCTTCTTATCCCGGTCTAACTCACCTTCTCTATCTTCCAATTCGCCCAGCGAGATAAGTGTAGCTCCGGGAATGTGCCCAGCCTCATACTCCTCAGGCTGTCTGACGTCCAGAAGTATATACTCGCCCTTAGCATCCTTGTCTAGTATGGTTTTGACTTCACCCGGCGATAGGCTTTTTACCTCATCAATGGCACAAGCTATCTTCACCTGGAAAACTCCCTCTGCAATTCCCTGTGTCA
>CAZILT010000132.1:0-1878 GCA_964540185.1 uncultured Dehalococcoidales bacterium | reverse complement strand
AAAGAAAAAATAATGCGCTGCTTCCGTAATGGAACGCTTGATATACTGGTGTCAACGTCAGTAGTAGAAGTTGGCATTGATATACCTAATGCCACAGTTATGCTAGTGGAAGGTGCTGACCACTTTGGATTATCTCAGCTTCACCAATTTAGAGGACGTGTAGGGCGAGGTACAGAGCAAAGTTACTGCATACTTATTCCTGAAAAATCTCCATACGAATCAGGAAATCGTCTTCAGTTGATGGAGAAAATCCACGACGGCTTTGCTTTGGCCGAGAAAGACCTCGAGCTAAGAGGCCCCGGGGAATTTTTTGGCACACACCAGAGTGGCTTGCCCGACCTTAAAATAGCTAAACTGTCTAACTTACAGCTTATGGAGATGGCCAGGCAAGAAGCAATAAACCTTTTCCAAAATGACACTAATCTGGGAAAACCAGAACACTACCTTCTAAGACAGCAGCTATCTCAAGTGTGGCCTAAAGATGCTGAATGGAGTTAATATAATATAATTGCTAGTGGAGCGGATCAATCTCAATGGTTAACAAAAGGTTAGCTGCCTGCCTACAGCAGGCAGTAATTGAAGCACAGCGAGAAGGCAATATCGTTACCACGGCGGTGCCCGAGATAGTTATAGAGCACCCTCAAAATCCCGAACACGGGGATTTTGCCTCAGGCCTCCCCTTAAAGCTAGCTCGAACAATGAAGATGCCACCCCTAACTATAGCTGAGAAAGTAGTTAAACATATGTCACCTCCACCAGAAATTGGTAAAGTTGCTATTGCTCCGCCAGGCTTCATCAACTTCACCTTGCGAGATGATTGGCTAGCTAAACAAGTAGAATCCATCCTAACCGCTGATGAGTCATACGGTAACCTTACTTTGGGAAAAGGTAGCCACATTCAAATCGAGTTCGTTAGCGTCAATCCCACCGGGCCCCTCCATGTAGGGCATGGTCGTGGTGCTGTCCTGGGTAGCACTTTAGCCAATATTCTCACTGCTGCTGGCTACTCTGTAGAAAAGGAATATTACTTGAATGATGCCGGCAGCCAGATAGATGCCTTCGCTCGTTCCCTTTATGCCCGTTATCAACAATGCTTGGGCAGAAAGGTCAACCTGCCTCCCGATGCTTACCTGGGCAATTACATGATTGACCTGGCCAAGGAAATTGCCGAGGGAGAAGGCGATAAATTCTTGGCTTTACCACAAGAGGAAGCAACTTCAGAGCTAACTGAAATTGGGCTTGTCAAGATGATACAGAGTATTAAGCAAGACCTTAAGTTAATAAACGTTGAATTTGATACCTGGTTTAGTGAAAAAAAACTTTACCAAAACAAGCAATATGAGCAGGCCATGGCTTTACTACAAAGCAAAGGTTATATAACTAACAGGGATAATGCCACCTGGTTTGAATCAAGCGCTATGGGTGAGGACAAGGATAATGTGCTGGTGCGCAGCGATGGTTCACCAACTTATTTTGCCTCCGATATTGCTTATCATTACAACAAGTTTTGGGAACGTGGATTTGACACTGTAATAGATATTTGGGGTGCTGACCACCAGGGACACGTCCATCGAATGAAAGCAGCCATCAAAGCTCTGGGGAAAGACCCTGACCAGCTCAAGATAATAATCTGCCAGTTGGTTACTTTACGGCGTGGTGAGAAAATAGTTAGAGTGTCTAAACGCAGTGGTGATATAGTCACCCTGCGCGAGGTGATGGACGAGGTAGGTCCAGATGCCTGCCGCTTCTTTTTCCTCTCCCGCTCCGCTGACAGCCAGATGGATTTTGACATAGAGCTAGCTAAGAAACAGTCAGCAGATAATCCTGTTTACTATGTTCAATATGCTCATGCCAGGATTGCCAGCATCCTTCGGCTGG
>CAZILT010000131.1:0-7427 GCA_964540185.1 uncultured Dehalococcoidales bacterium | reverse complement strand
TTCCCCTTCCGCTCTTGTACCAAGCCCATCAATGGCAGTGATAAGCGACCTTGCCTTAACTATTATATTCACCGCTGCCTTGGACCTTGTATCGGCGCTGTGACTAAAACAGAATATCAGGAGGTAATAAACCAGGTTATTCTATTCCTGGAAGGTAAACAAGAACTGGTGCTCCATGAGCTAAACTACAGAATGACAGCAGCAGCACAGCAACTTCAATTTGAGAAAGCGTCTTTGCTTCGTGACCAAATCCAGGTAATGAAGAGAATCATAGAAGGGCAGAAGATTGCCATCACATTAAGGGGCGAGCAAGACGCTATCGCTCTAGCACAAAATGGAGGACAGGCTTACATAGAAATCTTCTTCATTCGCAATAATAAGCTTATTGGACATGACCATTTCACCATGGAAGGCATCCATGATGAAAAGCCTGGGCAAATAATGACAAATTTCGTAAAACAATACTATGCCTCAGCTTCCTATATACCACCAGTAATATTAATTCAATATCCGGTAGATGAAATACCAGTGCTAACTAAGTGGCTTAAAGAACGAAGGAAGGGAACCATAAAACTTCAAGTGCCACGGCGAGGAGTCAAGAAAAGGCTAATAAACATGGTAGTGGAGAATGCCGACAAGGGATTATTATTGGTTAAAGCCAAGCAAGCAAATTTAGAGATTATAACCTCTGGATTGCAGGAGCTAAAAGACAGGCTTTGTCTGCCCAAAATTCCTTTGAGGATAGAAGGATACGATATTTCTGACATTCAAGGTGCTTTGGCCGTCGGCAGTATGATTGCTTTGGAAAAGGGCTTGCCTAAACCAAGCCATTACCGTCGGTTTCGAGTAAAAATGGTAGCTGGTATTAATGATTATGCCATGATCCAAGAGATAATAAGACGGCGCTTCAAAAGGGCTATAGCTAGTGAGACTGGCTGGTCAAATATGCCTGACCTTATCCTTATTGACGGCGGTAAGGGGCATCTCCACGCTGCCCTGAAGGTGAGACAAGAACTGAGCTTGGGCTCTATTCCCATGGTCAGTCTGGCTAAAGAAAACGAAGATGTCTTCATACCTGGCAAGCCTGAGCCGGTTGACATACCAAAAGATTCCCCTGCCCTTCACATACTTCAAAGGGCAAGAGATGAAGCACACCGCTTCTCTATAAGCTATCACCGGAGGCTACGATACAAAGTGGGTGTTACTTCCATCCTAGATGACATCCCGGGCATCGGCCCAAAACGAAAGAAGGCATTGTTACACAAATTCAGCTCAGTCGAGGCTATTAAAGATTCCTCAACTGAGGAAATCAGCCAAACCAAGGGCATAACCTTAGCTCTGGCGAATAAGATTAAGGAATACCTATAAGGTTAAAGTCTTGATTAAAACAGCACGGCTGTCATCTACCGCTGCAAGTAATATGCCAAGGTCAAGGCATTTTTAACAGCGAAGGCTTCGGCATCGTTATTGAAGTAGATGTAAACAGCCTTAACATTTCTACCCAAGCGAGCAATTTTTTGCGCCCATCGGAGAAGTTCCTCATCAGAATAGCAACTGGAATATAAACTGTGACTGCCGTGGAAGCGGACGTAGGCGAAGTCGCTGGTAGCTACAATAGGACAGGTAAAATCGGGCATATCAAAAACACATAAACCAACATTATGCCGCTGCAGCATATAGAAGACATCCTCATCGAGCCATGACTTGTGGCGAAATTCAAACACATGATGATATTTTTGCGGCAGTGAAGACAAGAAACTTTCCAATAGTTCATCGTTGCGTTTCATATTGGGTGGTAGTTGATATAAAAGTGGACCTAGTTTGTCTTGGAGCAAACAAGCCCGTGATAAGAAATTTCCCACCGCCGAGCCTAAATTCCTCAACCTTTTAATGTGAGTAATGAATCGGCTTACCTTAATAGCAAAGATGAAGTTTTCCGGTGCAGATTCCCGCCAGGTGACGAAAGCCTTCTCTGAAGGCAGGCGATAAAAGCTATTGTTAAGCTCCACAGTGCTAAATTGGTAAGCATAAAATTGCAGCCACTTTGATTTAGTTAGACTTTCAGGATAATAGAGAGCACGCCAGTGGTCATAATACCAGCCGCTAGTGCCAATATAGTACTTTGGTGATGATTCGTTATTCACCTTTCAGCATAACTTTGAATTTTAGCTCGTGTTATATTATACTACTTAATCGGAGCTTCCTGGTGACTAGAGCGGAGTGGAACCACCCGTTCCCATCCCGAACACGGAAGTGAAACGCTCCAGCGCAGACGATACTTAAGGGGCAACCCTTCGGGAAAATATGTCGTTGCCAGGAAGCTTCTACTCATTTTAGGAAATTAAGCTAGGTGCAAGCCAAATTATAACAGGGAAACTCAATCTCCTTCGCCTGATTCTGCTAAAATAAGATGGCAGCTATATATGGGAAAACCAGAAATAGAAATTGCTGAGCTGATTAGAGAATACCAAGCTAGCAGTGGCAGGTTACTTACTATTGGTACAGCCGAGTCAGCTACCGGCGGCAGAATAGCCGATAAGTTAACCAACGTGCCCGGTAGCTCTGACTATTTTAAAGGCTCTCTGGTATCCTACAGCAATAAGGTGAAAACCGACATTCTGGGAGTTAAAACAGAGACTATAAAGAACTATGGAGCCGTTAGTTCGCAAACAGCCGTAGAGATGGCTGATGGTGGTAAGAAACTATTGGATGTAGACATATGTGTTTCCACAACAGGAATTGCTGGGCCGTCAGGGGACAGTTCAGAAAAACCTTTGGGTTTATTTCACATCGGGCTAGCCGCTAAAAGCAGTAGCCTGAGCCAAAAATTTGTCTTCCATGGAAACAGAGAGGAAAATAAGCGAGATGCTGCTGAAGCAGCGATAAACATATTGAAGCAATACCTGATACAATGCATCGCCAAACAGGATGAGTAGAAGTCTGAACATGGCAACGTTTGACTTAAATGAAATAAAAACACAAGCAAAAAAGGATTTTGCTGAATCCTGGATATCAACAGCCAAGCTTCTCCCGATAGGCACTAAAATCAATCTAGCGGGGAAGGGCAAGCCTCACCCCGTGCGCGACCTGATTCAAAAATCGAGGGAAATCCTGCTAAATCTTGCTTTCGATGAAGTTGAGAATCTTACAATTTTGCCTGATACAGATGTCTCCAAACAATATGGCCCAGAGGCTCGAGTTATTCTTGACAGAGTTTTCTACTTAGCTGAGTTACCCCGTCCTGAGATTGGTCTGAGTGTCTCAAAGATAACCCAGGCGAAGAAGATAGCAGCAAAAGTCGACATCGAGAAATTAAAATCGACTCTTAGAGAGTATAAGAGAGGGGAGATCGAGGCAGATGACCTTATTGAGGAGTTTGTTGCCAGATTAGGCATCACCGACTACCAAGCTACAGAGCTCTTAGATAAGGTTTTCCCTGAGCTAAAAAAACTACGGCCACTGCCTTCCAATAACACCCTGAGAAGCCATATGACAGCTACATGGTTTCATACCCTGGCAGCGTTACAAAATAAAGCTAGCTTTCCGTTGGCTTTATTTTCGGTGGGGCCTCGCTATCGCAATGAGCAAAGAGAAGATGCTCATCATCTACGAGTTCATCATTCGGCATCGGTCGTAGTGATGGACCCTAAGATGTCTCTGGACGCAGGAAGAGAGATAACCAGCGATATCCTACGACAATATGGTTTTTCGGACATCAAATTTGAGACGAAAGCGGCAACATCCAAGTACTATGCGCCCGGCCAAGAGCAAGAGCTTTTCATTAAATACAAAGGTGATTGGCTTGAAGTAGCAGACATCGGGATGTACTCACCGGTGGCTTTAGCAAACTTTGGCATTAAATATCCCGTGTTTAACGCGGGCTTCGGAATTGAAAGGTTAGCGATGATACTATACGGAATAGACGATATGAGAAAGGTAGCCTATCCTCAATTTTCCCTAGCTCAATATAATGATGAGGATATGGCCAGGTCTATTACCTATATAGCAAGTCCAAAAACTGCCAAAGGAAGAAAGATAGCCAAGGCAATTGAGGAAATGGCACAAAAGTACAAGGATGAGATTGCCCCATGTGAGTTTCCAGTCTGGGAAGATGACTTCGTACAGGTAAAAGTTGTGGAAACGGAAGCAGGCAAGAAGTTAATTGGCCCTGCCGGTTTTAACGAAATCTGCGTAGCTGATGGCGCTATCTATAGCGACATTATCCTCTCAGGAGTATACACAGGCATAAACTATATGCGTGCTATAGCAATGGGAGCAGCAGCTTCAATAGAAAGCAGCCATGGCAATTTAACCTATCAGGTAAAAACGATCAAACATCTCTCCGACCTCAATCTACAAATCCCGGAAGCTGTCCAGGAGTATATAGAAGGACAGCAGAAAAAGATAGGAGTTGGTGGTGCTGTATTTGTAACCATCAAGTCGCAGGCACTAAAAGGTAAAACTCGATGAAGCAACCAATAAATAAAGCATTACAAAAACTTGGTGCATTACAAAGAGCACATAAAGGCCTCATAAATATCATGCCCCTACAAACAGGAGGCATTCTCACTGATGCTGCTAGAGAAGCTTTAATAGAGTTTGCAGATGGATATTCCGTGTGCGATTTTTGCCTTGGCAACTTGTGTGATATAGCAAATCCGCCTGTCCGAGAATTCGTACATCAGATCTTACCTCCATTCCTAGGCTGCGATGTTGCCACCATAACCTATGGAGCCAGAAATGGCATATTTATGGTGATGCATTCTTTAGCCAAGGCAGGTGATTCAATTATTGTTGATAGTAACAGACACTATACCACGATTGTTGCTGCTGAAAGGGTAGGGCTGAATGTAATCGAAGTACCTCGTTCTGATTATCCAGAATTCAAGATTGATGTTAATAAATATACACCCCTGATAGAAAAGCATAACCCCAAACTAATCCTACTGACTTATCCCGATGGCAACTACGGAAATCTCCCCGATGCTACAAGGCTGGGGGAAATTGCCCGAGGGTATAATGTCCCTTATATGCTTAATGGAGCATATGCCGTGGGCAGAATGCCCGTGAGTATGGAAGGCATAGGAGCTGATTTTATTGTTGGCAGTGGCCATAAAAGCATGGCTTCTGCCGGCCCTTGTGGAGTACTGGGGATGAAAAAGAAGTGGGGAGAGGTTGTATTAAGAAAATCGGTGGCCTATAGCAAAAAAGAGATTGAGCTTCTTGGTTGCACTTTGAGAGGAGTCCCTCTAATAACCCTCATGGCCTCTTTTCCATATGTGATAGACAGGGTCCACCACTGGGATGAGCAGGTGTCAAAAGCGCAATGGCTCTCCGCTGAATTAGAGAAATCAGGGTTTAAGCAACTAGGAGAGAAACCCCATCGACATGATCTATTGCACTTTGAAACACCAATGCTGTATGACATCTCCAAGCGTGTTCGAGACAGAGGATATTTTCTATATAAGGAACTAAAGGATAGAGGCATTTGGGGACCGCAGCCGGGTATGACAAGGACTTTCAAAGTTTCCACTTTAGCGGCTGACAAAGAGCAACTAAGCTTTGTTATAGATTCCTTTAAGGCTATCCTGAGCAAATATTGCTGATAGTAGGAGAATGGCTCAAATATCCCTACTCAGGCTAACCGAGTAGTAGCGGAAACTCCACACTTTTCGCTATGGGCCCGTTTCAATCGCTGGAAACGGGCCTGGAACAAAGCCGAAGTAATGGTATCCGTGCTCATAAGCGTAGCGTCTTCACCATTGTCCGAATAATATCTTGGGCGACTCCCCACTACTCGAAATCCATACTTGGTGTAAAGCGCCTGTGCTACCAAATTGGAAGCGCGTACCTCTAATGTAACTATATTGGCATTCAAGCAACTAGCCAATTCAATGATTGAAATGAGCAGTCCCTCGCCTATCCCAAGCCGGCGATAATTTTCTCTTACAGCAATAGCAGTAATGTGCGCTTCATCTAACATGGTCCATAAGCCAGAGAAACCAACGATATGTTCCCCGCTATGAAGATGATATCGCTCACCTTGCAGTGCCATCGCCCGGTGAGGGCTAAAAAAGCGTCTGAACCAAGGCATCTCCCTCACATCCCGGCGACTTAAATCTGGTCCATCCGCACCTTCTATACAAGCTACTATGTAGTGGGCTAGCGAATTATGAATCTCTTGCCTATATGAAGCATAAGGACGAAACAGAGATTCACCGGGAAAAGCCTCACGGTCAATCTCAGATACCTGGGAAATGTCCTCCTCATTCATAGGGCGAATGCTATAACCCGCTTTTTGCATGATTAAATTTTAACATAGCTGGTATTACAAGATATATCGCCTTAGAGAATACCTTGCTATAATACAATTATAAGCATGGAAACTAATTTGCCAAATCTCCACCTCCAACTGGCCCCTCACCATCCAAAGGGCCTAATGTTGGATAACCCAGTGATGACAGCCGCTGGCACCTTTGGTTATGGCACCGAGTACAGCAAGCTTATTGACATACAGAAGCTAGGAGCCATTGTCTGCAAGGGGACTACCCTTATGCCAAGGAGAGGCAATCCTCAACCACGCATAGTAGAGACAACTGGTGGCTTGCTTAATTCCGTAGGGCTGGAGAATATCGGCGTTGATGCAGTAATCAGGGATAAAGTGCCTGTATGGGCAGGATGGCAGGTACCAGTCATCGTTAATGTTGCTGGAGAAACAATGGATGAATACATCCGAGTGGTAACTAAATTGGAAGGTGTAGCCGGAGCAAGTGGCATTGAATTGAACATTGGCTGCCCTAACATCTTGGCAGGGAGAATTGAATTTGGAGTAAAATCCAAACTCGCCGCTGAATTAACTTCAGCGGTTAAAGCCGTAACCAGCCTACCAGTTATAGTCAAACTAAGTCCCAACGTAACCGACATTACAGAAATCGCTCTAGCCGTAGAGGAAGCTGGAGCTGATGCTATATCCTTAATTAACACAGTAAAGGGAATGGCCATTGACATAAGCAAAGGAAAGCCTTGCTTGGGAAGTATTACAGGCGGGCTTTCTGGTCCTGCTATTAAGCCCATAGCGCTTTATATGGTATACGAGGTAGCTAAAGCTGTGCACATTCCAGTGATAGGTTGTGGCGGCATCAGTTGTGCAGCAGATGCCTTAGAATTCATCATGAGTGGGGCTAGCGCAGTACAAGTTGGCACTGCCAATTTACATAATCCTCACGCCGCCCTTGACATATTGGAGGGGATAAGGAATTTTATCACAGACAACGGATTTCACAGTTTAACTGACCTGATTGGCATAGCACAAGGTTAAGCTGATTTACATGTCAAGACTCTTTAGAAATGTCCTCTACTTTAACTCATTAGAAATGTCCTCTGGTGACCTCACACCGGTAATGTCTGGCTGATGCGTTTATTTTGGA
>CAZILT010000130.1:0-6171 GCA_964540185.1 uncultured Dehalococcoidales bacterium | reverse complement strand
CTTTGACTGCAAGCTCGGCAGCATTTACCAACTGATACACCATCGGCGATGCAGTTAAAGCAGGGTGGGTACCCATTTGAAGCAAGGAAACTTCATAAGCAGTCATCTTATGTTGAATGCAAGCACCAATGATATTTGTTATCTCACCCGTGCCTCTACCCCCCGAAATTCCACCACCAAGAAGTAAGCCATCATCCCTGGAGAATATCAGCTTTACTTTTACAGAAGCTGCTCCTGGCATACCTCCTGGGTGCCTATCCGGTGCTGTTGCTTCGGCAGTTGCTACATCGTAGCCTTCTTGTCTTGCCATTGCCCCAGTTAAGCCAGCGCAGCCAAATGCCCGTTCACCAATAATGGTAGAGAAGATACCAACTTCACCACAATTGCGATAGCGGGTATTAAAGAGGTTAGCTCCAACTATGCGCCCCTCGGCTCCAGCAATAGAGGCAAGCATGGTGCGGCTCGGCTTGCCACTAAAGAAGGCATATTTTTCAGCGCAGTCACCACAAGCAAATACATTAGGGTCGGTAACAGTACGCATAAAGCGGTCAACGGCGATGGCTCCTGTTGGACCTATTTGAAGTCCAGCCTTCTTAGCCAATTCAGTGTTCGGCCTGGCTCCTACCCCGATAATAACCATATCAGCCTTTAGCTCCTGACCGTCAGCTAATCTAACAGCGCTAACCTGCCTGCTACCGAGAATAGCTTCCACCCTTTTATTAGTGAGAACCTTAATCCCTCTCTCTGCAAGCACCTTCTCAGCTTCAATGCAGAATTCCTCATCAAGGGCTAGCTGCAAGCAATGAGGCAGCAGCTCCATGATGGTGACGCTATTATTGCGGTTTTTCTTACACTCGTCAGCAAACTCTACACCAATGAAGCCACCACCGATTATTACAATGTCCTTAGCCTTATTGACCTTGTCCAGCATATTGCTCAGATAGGCAACATCCTTTACTGCGGAAAAGACATTCTCCTTGTCTACGCCAGGAATGGGCAAAATCACCGGTAAAGAACCGGTAGCCAAAACAAGCCTATCATAGCTGACCGTTTCCCCATCAGCTATGGAAACCGCCTTCTCGTCCCTATCTATTTCCTCTACTTCACCAATAGTAAGCTCGATACCACTGTTCTCAATCATTGCATCAGAAATTAGGTTCTTTTCAGGACTGCCCATAGTTCCGAAAATATACGGTAAGCCACATGGGATTAATACCTGCTCCTCTTTGCGAATTAAGAGCACGCTCTTCTCTGGATACCGCCTGCGGCAGCTTATCGCTGCTGGTATAGCTCCAGCGCTGCCTCCAATAACTACCACATCAGCCTTTTTGACTTTACCCTCCTTAACATTTATTTTATCCGTACGGCACACAAGTTAACATTTCATTATTCCAGTGCGCACGCGACGTGCTGCCATAGTGCCCCTATCTCCTGAGTAATCTTACCTTCAGAATACTCCACCACAGGCACTCCTTGAGTTAGAGCTTCAGTTACCACATTATCAAATGGAATTTTCGCTGCTATCTCTATACCCTCTTTATAGCAGTAATTCTCAATTCGGCGAGAGTTTTCCTCATTGATGTCATATTTGTTTATGCATACCAGTGTGGGAGCACCGAAGTGGCGACAGACAGCGATAACGCGTTCAAGGTCGTGGATTCCCGATAATGTTGGCTCGGTTACCAGGAGCGCCAGGCTTGCTCCAGATAAAGAGGCAATAACAGGGCAGCCCATGCCTGGTGGCCCATCGGTGATGATATAGTCCAAACCCTCTTCCTCAGCGATAAGCTTGGCATTCTGCCTTACCAAAGTTACTAACTTGCCAGAGTTTTCCTCAGCAATTCCTAACCGGGCGTGGCATAAATGACCATACTTAGTGTCTGAGATAAACCAATGGCCAGCCATGCAAGGTTTCATAGTGATAGCGTTAACTGGGCAAATTCGGGAGCATAGCCCACAGCCTTCGCAGGAAACCCCATCAACTACATAATCCTTTATCGCCCCAAAGCGGCACACCTCCTGACAAAGTCCACAGTCTGTGCACTTTTCTTTATCAATAAAGGCCACTTGCCCACTCCAAAACTCATGCCTCTCCCTAACCCTCTCCCTTTGGGAGAGGGAAGGGTGAGGGTCGAGGAGAAGATAAAGGTCGGCAGCATCAACATCGCAGTCAGCCAGCACCTTATTTTGAGCTATGGCAGCGAAGGAAGCCACTATGCTTGTCTTGCCAGTTCCCCCTTTGCCACTGAGAACTACTACTTCTTTCATAATAATATCTTCTAAAATCCCCCTCTCTCTAATTCCCTCCCGCTAGGGGAGGGAGAATTATAAGAGGTTTCGCATTTAACTATTATCTTTCTTTCTTCGCGCATAGACTCGGTAGATTTTCTCGCCTCTTTCCTGCAAACATTTGACGCATTGCTCCACCTCCTCTGGTTTAACCTCTTCCAGGTGAACTTCAAACCCAAGCTCTTCATACATAGCTGTTATCCTTTTGACATGTGTTTCACCATCTATGGCAACTTCTCGCCACACGGTCATTTTGTTACTTTAACTGAGACAATTTGCTCAATGTCATGGAAAAGCTTAAGGAAGGCATTACGCCACTCAGGTATCCCCTCTATCAAAGGAATTCCTTTCGAGTAGAGCGTAGCAATCTCTCTGTCGAGAGGGATTTTGAGCAAGACAGGTATCCCTTGCTCATGGCAGTAACTTTCAACCTTTTTATCTCCTACTCCAACTCGATTAATTACTACTCCAGATGGAATCCTCAACTTCCTTGTTACTTCCACAGCCAATGAAAGGTCATTCAAGCCAAAAGGTGTGGGCTCAGTCACCAGGAGACAGAAATCACTCCCCTTTACTGCCTCTACTACGGGGCAGGAAGTACCGGGAGAAACATCAATGATGACTACATTGGCAGTGTTAATATGTTTCTTCACCCCTCTAATTACGAATGGGGCTGCTATTTCACCAATAGCAAGCTCCCCCTGAATAAAATCTATATTTCCTAAACTGCTTTGCCCTACCACCCCTATCTGCTTTCCCTCTTCAGAAATAGCAGATTCAGGACATAGATAAGAGCATGCTCCACAGCCATGACATAGCTCTGGAAAAACAAGCACCTTTTTCTGGACAATAGCGATGGCATTATAGGCGCAAACCTCAGCACATTTGCCACAGTAGGTGCATTTTGTCTCATCTATTCTAGGAATAGGTAGGAATACCGGCTGGCTTTGGTTTATAGCGAAACGATGTAGAAAAACATAGTCATTTGGTTCTTCCACATCACAATCCAATAACTGAACCTTATGGTTATCACTCAGAGAAAGAGCTAAGCTAGTAGCTACCAGAGTCTTTCCTGTGCCGCCTTTGCCGCTGGCAACAGAAATTATCATACTACTCCCTAACCATTTTTGTGCCACACTTGGGACAGCTTAGGTTATAACAAGAGACACCAACTTGATGAGGAACTCTCGTCCCACAACTGGGACATACACAGTTCCCGCTGGGACCTGCTCCAGGACGATTGCCCCCCATCCTTCCCCTACCCGTCCCCACGCCACGACCCAAGCCTCTGCCTGTTCCTGGTCCTTGGCCGGAAGGGCCTGTTCCATCTCCTCTGGGCATAATAACACCTCCTTAATGAATACAACTGTAAGACTGTCTATCTTGTTGGCGGGAATCCACAAACTCCTGAGCTGCAGATAGGGCAACTTAAGCCAGAACTCCCCTCACCGATGGCTTGGCGAACCTCAAATTTTTGTCCGCACCTGGTACACCGATATTCATAGATAGGCATGATTCACTCCCTTTTCTCCAGTTCCCCGATACGGCGTTGAGTTTCCCTTATCTGCTGCAGAAGCACCTGAACTTGACTCTTAAGCATATCTATCTCTTGCTCCGGGCTCATCGCTTGTGGTGCTGGCCCTGCCATAGGTGTAATCCCTCCACCCATTCCCATGCCACCACTCATCCCTATGCCAGGAGTAGCTCCCACTCCGAAATGAGCGGCTACATTAGGTTGGGCGCTTGGCTGAAGCCTGCCTGCCTTGTAGGCGTCTACCGCGTCTCTTACCTTACCGACGGCACCAGTGATCACCTGAATGCCCGCTGCCGAAAGGGTCCGGTAGGCATTAGGTCCGCTATTGCCGGTAAGAATTACTTGCACTCCTTTGTTAGCAATCATTTGAGCGGCGCTAATACCTGCTCCGCCGGCAGCCACGGCGCTGGAATTCTCCACTGCCTCAAACTGCATGGTTTCAAGGTCAACAATTACAAAGTAAGCACACCGCCCAAAGCGAGGGTCTACTTCAGCATCTAAGCCAAGACCGGTCGCCGATACTGCAATCTTCACGATACACCTCTTTCTAACAGGCTTTTTATTTCTCCGCTTCTAGCTCTGTTATTCTACTACTGATCTGCTCCAGCTGGTTTTTTACAGCCTCAGCCTGATTTCTCAAGAAATCAAGCTCCTGCTCCCGAGTCATTTGTGGAGCGTAGGGATCTGCTCCTGGGTAGGGCATTGTGGTAGCCCCTGGCATTATTCCTGCAGGTGCTCCTCCATAACTATATGGTGCAGGCCCGGCATAAGGCATCCCCACTCCAAAGCCATACCCTCGCCCAAATCCATATCCCCTTCCAAAGCCAAATCCCCGGCCTAGGCCAAATCCACTTCCAACTGCGTACGGACCACAAAAACCCCTTCCTCCTCCCGTCATTGGACCCATTCCACGGGGTCCTGTTCCATCAAATCCTGGCATAATTCACCTCCTTCTCTAATTTAGATATTATACATCAACCACCATTACTTTACTTGCGAAGCTCCTCCAGCCTCTTTTTTATGGAATCCAACTCGCTCTCCAACGCCCTAGCTTGGTCTTCCAGCATGGCTATTTCCTGCTCCTTAGGCATAGCTCCCCAAGGAGAATAACCATAACCGTGCCCTCCGTATGGCATTCCATAACCCGGCCATCCCCGGGCATAAGGATTCCACCAGCCTCCATACCACATTTCAGTCACCTCCTTTGTTCTTTGTTAAACAGCCTTTCCTGGGATCCCCGCCATAAGGATAGCCTATGCCATAACCATAGTATGGGTAGCCAAGTCCGTATCCTCCATAAGGATAACTGTAAGGCATGCCATAGCCAGGCCAACCCCAGATATAGGGATTACCCCAACCGAACCAGCCTCTGCCCCAACCTCGGCCAAAGCCTCGGCCCCAACCACCACCCCAACTAAACCTCCCTCTTCCAAACGGCATTTTCATCACCTCCTTCCTTATTATTTTTTATCGCCCCCTGCCACCCCCAAATCCCCTGCCATGCCCTCGGCCCCAACCAAATGAGGGTAAAGGCATAGGCTGGATGTTCCGACTAGCACATACGGGGCAAGATAAGGGAAGCCTGCGTGCCAGAGTCTCAAAGGGCACATTCCATTCGTGTCCGTCATTATTACACCTAAAGCGACTCTGGGGTAATCCAAAATTACCTCCCTCAATTTGAATTGCCTTGCCATTAACCAAGGCATCGGCTAACTTTCCCCGGGCTAGCTCCAGTATGCGATGGAAAGTCGGTCTGGAAATGTGCATCCTCTGAGCACATTGTTCCTGCTCTAGCCCCTCAAAATCTTTAAGGCGAACAGATTCGACCTCCTCCAGCGAAAGGCGAACCTCCTGCAGAGCATTGGTAGGAATCCCCATCGGCCTAAAGAAGCTTACGCTGGGAAACTGCGCCACACATCGCAACTTCACCGGCCTTGCCACTAAAAACCACCTTTCTTGCTAGGGATTATGAACATATGTCAATAATAATTATAATAACCAGGCATAAAATTGTCAAATCTTGAAAAAGCTTATTATGTCACCCTGAGCGCCAGCGAAGGGTCTAGGTTCTTCATAGAACCTGTCCTGAGCGAGATTCTCCGGTCGCTTCGCTCCGCTCAAAATGACAATCAGGCAGAGTTTTCCTTTTGGAGCAAGGCTATAGACTGAGCAGCTATTCCTTCTTCTCTACCGATAAAGCCCAAACCATCAGTAGTGGTGGCTTTGATTGTCACCCGTGCTGGCTCAATGCCTAAAGACTGGCTAATGCGACTTCTCATCTCAGAGATGAAGGGTGAAAGTTTAGGGCGCTGAGCAACAATAGTAGTGTCAATATTACACACTTTAAA
>CAZILT010000129.1:0-7271 GCA_964540185.1 uncultured Dehalococcoidales bacterium | reverse complement strand
ACCTCAGGATAAGGACCTCTCCTCCCCTCTCGCTGGTGTCTTTTTCTCTTGAACTCCGCATCCTCCATCTGGATTTTTGCGGAATCCATGAGTATGATTTTGGTAATCTCAGAAGTAGCCCCGGTACAGTATATAGGCCCACGAAATCCTTCACGCACCAGCTTGGGCAATAAGCCGCAATGGTCAAGATGAGCGTGGGTTACAAGCACAGCGTCGATAGTGTCGGGGGGGATGGGAAAAGGCTCCCAATCTCTTCCTCTGAGCTCTCTTTCCTGATGAAGCCCGCAATCGACCAGAAACCTGAGGCCGTCGATCTCCACAAGAAAGCGTGAGCCGGTAACATTCTGAGCTGCACCCAGAAAACTTAGCTTAATATGCATAGTTTCACCTCCGCACTTATTTGCCCCTGCATTGAGATAGATTTCAACGCATTTGGCTGCAAGTGGACTTGTTTAATTTGTCCACAATTGGCTAGATTAACCGGCTGTTTGTTTCTTCCATCTATTGATGGCGCGCGCTATGCTACCGGCTGCTCCCACCAAAAAGGCAGGCGGACACAGGAGAACAGCTATGCAGAAGGATACCACGCTAAGGGCCTCTATCAAGTGGCTCAATACAACGATGTGATTGGTAATTGTGCCTAAAGCATAAAAGCCGTTGTGTAATAGAACAAAGATAAAGAAGCCGCCAATGGACGCTCCCAGTAGAATTAGGAACTTGCTCAACTCCCGCCAGTACGAGCGTTGTTTTTCGGTTTTTTTAAGCTCCTGGTACTGCTCTTGGAAAAATTTCTTCAGCATATCACTTCCTATTCTCAATAGGACCCAGTATACCACAATTGTAAACAGAAGCGGATAGTTTGCTGTGGTATGGCTCTTCAGGGTTACGTGCTTCTGTCACGAGGCTGAAGCCTTGCACTACATTCTAAACCCCCTATAGTGTACCACGTTAAACTGGAGCTATGAACAAAGTGAAGAGTGGACCTCCTGTCCTTTTGCCCCTCGAAAGTTAACAAGATGGTGTGCCACCAGTCATATGAATGACTACAATACCTGTGCAAGCAGACAGGAACCCTGATACAATTTAATGCCATGTCGGAGATAAGACAGGACCCGACCACCAAAGAGTGGGTTATCATCGCCAGGGAAAGGGCCAAAAGGCCCAGCGACTTTTTGCATGCGGATCCCAGACTCGAGAAGCCGGCCTTTTTACCTTCCTGCCCCTTTTGCCCCGGGAATGAGGCTATGAACTCCCCCGAAACCCTCTTATACCGGGATGAAAAAACCCAGGGCTGGCGGGTGAGAGCCTTTGCCAACAAGTTCCCTGCCCTCACTCCGCAGGGCGACACCATGAGAAGGGAGGAGGAATCTTTCTTTTTAAGTATGGCTGGTGTGGGAGTTCATGAAGTGATTGTGGAAACGCCGGTGCATAACAGACTCCCCGCCTTGATGCAGGATGCCGAGGTAATGGATATCCTGCGCGCTTATCAGGAAAGATATAATGCCATCAGCCCTCTGCCCTTCGTTAAATTGATTATCATATTTAAGAACCAGGGCTCATCAGCAGGCACCTCGCTGGAGCACCCCCACTCACAATTGATAGCTACCTCTGTAGTGCCCAGACACATCAGAATGCAGCACGAAGTAGCTATCAGCTACTATGATGATACCGGCCAATGCCTTTATTCTGATATAGCCATCCACGAACTAAAGCTGGGCAAGAGGATAGTGATGGAGACCGAGAGGTTTGTGGCCCTCCATCCCTTCGCCTCCCACCAGCCCTTTGAGACTTGGCTCCTGCCCAAAATGCATCGAGCCTGCTTTGGCAATGCTTCAACAGAAGAATTGAAGGAACTGGCTCATGTTCTGCGGATAGTACTGCTCAAACTATATCGAGGGCTAAACAATCCTGATTTCAACTATGTTGTGGATTCTGCCCTCGCAGGGGGGGAGAGCAGTGACTATTACCTGTGGCACCTGAGAATCATTCCCAGGCTCACCGAGAGGGCAGGGTTTGAGATCGGGTCTGGCATCTACATCAATACCGCTTTGCCTGAGGAAACAGCCCAGTTCATGCGTGATATCAAAGTGGAATAGCTGTCTGAAATACTATCTCTCTTTGCCAGGCTCCGTAGAGAAATAGCGAGGGTTAGAGCTAAACAAAACTTCAGAATGTGTTCTCAAATTCATCTGCAGCAATCCTACCTTGACTTGGCTATCTGTGAAGCCTATGCTACATATATGCCTCCTGAGAGCAACTTGACTGTGCATTGTGTGTTGAGCCTGACGGCATATTGGGAATGGATGGAAGCTGTGTGAGCGCAGAAAACGAACTTTGAGGTGTTGCTGAATTGAGAATAGAAGAGCACTCCCTGTGTAATAAACCATGTGAAAAGCTCAGGCCACTGATAGAGTCAATAACTCCAGAAGATTTGATGATTGGGTCTAGCAAAGGGCGGCATTCCAGGGCACCGAATTTGTCTGCAGAGCAGAGTTACCATTATTATGTGTTTTGGTATGCGACCAATATGACCAAGGCATTTAGTCGCCTAAATCACACTACGATATACATAAAGGATTTCCCAAAACCAAGAAGCTACCTCAAGCAAGGGATCACTCAATATGATTGGATTCAATATCATTACCATGTTTACATGGTTAGCATTGTTGGTTTGTATGACATTGCATTGAAATTAACAAACGGTGTTTTTCGTCTTGGTGTCAATGAGAAACAAGTGAAACAATTTAGCATAGAAGACAATTTATGGGTAAAGTCAGCCGGAGTTTCCGAGTCGCTTCGCACCTTGAGACAGGCGACATCTTGGGCCAAGGAACCACGCCACTCATTCATTCATGGTGGCGATTTGTCAAAATTGGACGAATTACACTGGCTCGATGCCATTTGTATGGCTGATAAACTACACTTAACATACAAATATACTGCCAACTCAATGAAGAATCTTTTTTTCTCGACATAGATAAACTGGCAAAAAAGATGTCAAACAAGATTTCGTCTTTAGAGGACAATGCGATAAATGTCTTTGATAAGTTATTACCTATATATGACTGTCACGCATCAAGCTTCAAAACTATAGATGAACATAAGAAAACTTGATTGAAATTAAACAAGCCAGAATGTTATCCCTCCAAATCCGCTGGCTGACCTTTCCCATTAAAACTTCGATTCTACCAGTGGTCTGCCTTTCTCAGGCATAATCCCTGGGAATCCCTCCTAGCCTAGCTGATTAAATAACTCAGTCCTCGCTCCATTTATTTCCGCCCAAGCATCCAGAACAGGAATGTTAAATGGTCTACCTGAACGGGAGAACCTTGCCGGTGCTTGTGCTGCCTTTTGTGCTTCATTCAGATGAATCTTTAGGAGAGATTCTCAGTGGAGCCTAATCCTTTTTCTATTATTTTCGTTGTAATAATAAGGAGTGTAAGAAAATCGCTTTGGAGTAATTTTATGAATACTGTGGCTACGACTAGGATATTTTCCGATACCACTACAAGTGTCGACGTGGGTGATGAAGTCGGGGCCATACAGCTGCCCTCACTGGATGAGCGAGTAAGAGGACTACTTGAGAAAGAAAAGCCTATAACTGCTTGGAAAGCCGCAGCTAAATTAGGAGTTGGTTATATCAACCAAGTATCAGCTGTGTTGGACGGGCTGACCACTGAAGGTAGCTTAGCCACATTTAAGGTAGGCTTCAACAAATACTATGCTTTACCAAAGGTAGCCTGACTAGCAAAGAGCCCACTCTGATGACTATTATCTCCGATTCTCTGGAAGGCTTATTTCTAGGTTGTCGCTACGAAGTGATGGCGAAACTGGAAGCGATGAATAAATGCTCCCAAAATAAAGCGGGAAAGCAATTCAAGCAGGCAACAGAATAAGTCGAGTACACGTATAAACGTTGTGTTCGAGGGAGTGATAGCTTTCGGGAACGAAGCAGGATAGACGAGCAAACCACTATGCACGAGGTCGACGGTTAGAAGCAGAGCTGTATCTGATAAAACGTCACCCGTATGCCTCGCTGTTAACATACCTAACTAAGACCCAATTGGCTTGCAGAACCCTCATTTTATAGCGAAATGCCCTAAGCAAGCAGCCTCTACGTTCTAGCTTAATGTTCAAATATCTGAGCTTTGATTCGAATTGGACCCATCTCCCATTGGCAATCGAGTCTAAACTCAACAATGCACAAAATTGCTGTTTGTGTCACGGCCCCATGGATTCACTCAATCATTCTCGCCTGGCGGGTTTAGTCATCCATTCTTTAGTGTCACCAACCCAGTTATGCCCAACTATTTCGTGACCGCAACTCCTCGCGGCTTCAGAAAGCGCCTCAGCAAGACTCGCAGGCTTTTGCTTGGAAAACTGTCTCCATGCCCCTTCGTGTCTGGTAGAACAGTATTCTTCTAGACTCTCTGCACGCGTCTTGTTTCAGTATCTTCTGTCTTTTCGGGGATTACCACCACGGGGGAAGTGAAAAGGCAAACTGATTTTGAACAGGTGGGGATAGCGCTGAAGACGATAGAGGGTGGGGAAGTCATAGATGACCAAATGCGGGCTCATTTAGAGCAATCTGAGCGGCTTTTATTGCCCCTCCGACAGCTAAGCTGGCTACTTCAAAGACAACTTCATCCCTTTCCACTGAGTCGATTAAAGATTGAGTATGAACCAAGAGAAGATCCTCCTCAGCGGCAGGTTCAGGCTGGACGAGCTTATACCCTTCAGTGCCTTAAGAATGTTCTCTATCCTTCTCGCCTCAGATGCCCGGTCATAGGTATAAACCCGCTTGTAATTCTCATGAGATACTATCTTCATAGTTGCGTATTTTATCATGTGGTAGCTCGTTTTCTCTTATATCTCGCATCATTGTTAATTAACAGGTGTGGTATAATCACAGCATTTTCATAAAGATTGAGATTTAATTGGAGGGGTAAAATTTGACATCTGGGGTGAATAAGAAGGTAGTGACTGTGGCTGTAGATGCCATGGGGGGTGATTATGCTCCTCGGGAGATAGTCAGGGGTGCGATTGAAGGAGCTAATAAGGAGGGAATCGGGATAATTTTGGTGGGTCGGGAAGATGCTGTTCGGAAGGAACTGGAGGGATATCGTATTTCCGGGCTTCCTATTCATGTGAGGCATGCAGGAAATGTTATACTGGATGGTGAGCCTCCTATAATGGCTTTACGTCAGAAGCCTGATGCCTCTGTTCTTGTCGCTACTCAATTGGTCAAAAATGGTGAGGCAGATGCCGTGATAAGTATGGGGCCCACAGGAGCAGTTATGGTGAGTGCTATGGCAAGCTTGGGCACTCTGGAAGGCCTCAGGCGGCCGACTGTTGGCGGAGTTTTCCTTGGCCTTGCCCCTAAAACAGTGGTGCTTGATCTGGGGGCCAATGTTGATTGTAACCCCCGAGAGTTATTAAGCTTTGCCGTCATGGGTTGTGTTATTGCTAAGAGGATGCTTCATATTGCTAACCCAACCGTGGCATTGCTCAGCAATGGTGTTGAGGAGGGGAAGGGCAATCATCTGGTAAAGGGAGCTCACCAACTTTTTAAAAAGAGTAATCTAAATTTCATTGGGAGTGTGGAAGGGAATGATATTCCTACAGGGAAGGCAAACGTTGTTATTTGTGATGGATTTACCGGCAATGTTCTGATAAAGTTCTGTGAAGCGTTAGGCAGGTCTATAATTGAGCGATTAAGGATTACCCTGGATAAGCGCCTCTCAAAGACGGACATCGATGCTGTTTGTGAGGATTTATTTAGTTTGACCAACGTGACTGATGTAAGAGGGGGAGGCTTGGTTTATGGTATAAACGGACTGGTGTGGACTGGACACGGTCGCTCTAAAGCGAGGCAAGTGGCTGAATCCATACATCAGGTGAAACTGGCTGTAGAGTCAAATTTGGTGGAGGCATTGAAATTGGAACTGACCAAGATACAAGAGTTAGCAGGAGGCGATTGCTAGTTTTGTTTTTTGCAAGGGATGTTAGAATTGACAACTACTGGATTTGTAGTATCTTTTATGGAGGTGTGTTATGACAGTTGCAGTGGTTACCGACAGCACAGCAGATATACCCTCGGATGTCGTTGATGAGCTGGGGATTACCGTAATAGCGTTGTATGTGCAATTTGGAAAGAAGAGCTATCGTGACGGTATTGACCTAAGTGGGGCTGAGTTTTACGATAGGTTAGTCCATGGTCCTGATTATCCCAAGACATCAACTCCTAGCACCGGCGACTTTGTTAACACGTATAATGAGGTCGCCAAGAAAAGCAAGGAAATCATCTCTATTCATCTTGGCTCCAAGATAAGTGGGACATATAATGTAGCAGTGGCAGCGGTGAAGGATGTTGAGGCAGACTGTCGTATTGAACTAGTTGATGCAAACACCACTCTAATGGCGCAAGGTCTCTTGGTAATTGAAGTAGCTAAGGCAGCCAAGGACGGCATGGGCTTGAGCCAACTGACTGATATGGTGCACAAGCTTATTCCCAAGGTGCATGTCATTGTAACATTTGATACTATCAAGTATCTTCACCTGGGTGGTCATGCCACCGGCACTCAGGCATTTCTTGGCGCAGCCCTTAGAGTGAATCCATTGGTTGAGATTGAGGAAGTAATTAAACCTTTTGGTAAAGCAATAGGTCGTCGCAGAGCCATTGATGCTTTATGTAAATATGCCAGGAGCTTCTCACCCGCTCGGAGTTTAGCGGTGCAACACTGCACTGATGCTGAAGAGGGGGAATTGCTGGCCAACCGCCTGAGCGGGATGTTTCCCGGGGTGCCAATGTATAGGTCCACACTTGGCCCGGTAGCAGGGACACATTCTGGCCCGCACGGTTTGGCTGTGTCAATATTAGAAGAGTAAATGGGGAGGTCCTCCCTGGCAGTAAAACAAATGAAGTTGGAGGGGTGGGACCTGAAGAAAATGCTGGAAAGTGCTAAGTCATGCCTTTAGCAACACATAGATGAAGTCAACGCATTGAATGTCTTTCCTGTCCCCGATGGTGATACCGGCATAAACATGTTCTTGGCCATGGAGTCAGCGGTTGACGCGATGGACAAGTCGGGAATGCTTGGAGATAATCTTGATGGGCGGGGCTACTTTAATAAGCTGCCGCACATAGCCATCCATTAGCGCCTCCTTCCGAAGCTGACTCCATTGTCTGGGCGTCGAGCTGGTAGTGCTCAATCGTTACTACCGATTGCTAGCTTAAGCGCACTGGGTCTTTGACCAAGTGCAGACGGGGC
>CAZILT010000128.1:0-3626 GCA_964540185.1 uncultured Dehalococcoidales bacterium | reverse complement strand
GCCGCATCCTTTTCAATATGCTTCCTATATTCATTGAGCGTAGTAGCTCCAATGCACTGGAGTTCACCACGAGCCAGCGCCGGCTTTAACATATTGCTGGCATCGATTGCTCCTTCAGCAGCCCCAGCTCCTACCATAGTATGTAGTTCATCAATAAACAAAATAATCTCCCCACCGGCCTGGCGAATTTCATCCATGACGGCCTTTAATCTCTCCTCGAATTCTCCCCGGAATTTGCTACCTGCCACCAATGCAGCCATATCCAGAGCGATTACCCTCTTGTCTTTAAGGGAATCAGGGGCATCCCTAGAAGCAATTTTCTGAGCTAAGCCTTCAGCAATAGCTGTCTTACCTACACCGGCATCACCAATAAGCACCGGATTATTCTTGGTGCGCCGTGACAGTATCTGTATTACACGCTTGACTTCCTCCTCCCTACCAATCACCGGGTCCAGTTTACCTCGACGAGCTAGCTCAGTGAGGTTGTGCCCATACTTCTCCAGGGAGCGATATTTACTTTCTGCATGTTGGTCGGTAACCCGATGGGCACCACGAATTTTACGCAGAGCCTGGTAGATTTTCTCCTGGGTGATGCCAAACCCAGCTAAAATTGCCGCTGCCTCGCCTGTAGTTTCACCAGCAATAGCAATGAATAGATGCTCTGTGCTAATTAATTCATCTTTAAATCTTTCCGCTTCCTGGCGAGCGTCTTGCATAAGACGAGGTATACGAGGAGTGGCATAAATTTGCGTTGTTTCGTAAGCCACTTTAGGAACACCCTCAAGAGCTGCCCCTACTTGCCTTTTCACTACATCAACGTCTACGCCCAGTTCTTGTAATATGTTCTGGGTTACCCCCCCTTGTTGCTCCAGCAAGGCTAATAATACATGCTCCACATCCCACTGATTGTGGTGATAGCGACGAACTAACTCCTGCGATGCTACTAAAACTTCTCGCGCTTGTTCAGTAAATTTCTCTGGCGTTATAGGCCCTATGCCTTCTTGCTCCATCATATCTTACTCCTCCATCTATTCTATATCAGATTCCACATTAGTTTTCATAAGTCGCTCTACTCTAGTCTCCATCTCCCCAAGTTGATGTTGTATCTCTTCCATCCTTTGCATCAAACGCAGAGCAACTTCTATTCCAGCCGAGTTAACCCCTAAATCGCCCATGAGCGTCTTAATGCAGCATAGCTGGTCAACATCGTCTTGAGAATAAAGGCGGATATTGCCTCTGGAGCGCTGCGGCTGTACCAATCCTAACCTTTCATAGTAGCGCAATGTATGTGCTTCTATGCCCACCATTCTGGCAGCAACGCTTATAACATATCGTGGTTCCGAATTTGAAACCTCCGCCTGTCTTGGCTTAAGTAAGTTGGAGAAGATTTCATAAATCTTATTTATTTCCTGTGACATATCTTCGTCTCTCTTGGTATTCTTATTTACCCTTAATATTTGATAGTAATTCTCCCTTGTCATGTTTGTATCCCTCAAGAATTTCTATTTATTATAAAATTATTAGATTTTCCTGTCAACTATTTGTAGGAAACTTGACAAATGATTTTAGCTTAGTTTATAATATTTGTCAGCCTAAGAGTGGGGCTCTAAAAAATACAAAGGAGGTGAAATATGAGCATAATAAGACGTGAACCCTTTTCAGATCTGGTGAGCCTGAGACAGGCGATGGACAAACTATTCGACGATAGCTTTGTGCGTCCATCTCGCATGCTGGCAGCTTTTAGCGAGGAAGCAGTTCCAGCTATAGACATATACCAGACACCCAACGAGTTTGTGGTGAAGGCATCTTTGCCCGGTACCAAGCCAGAAGATGTTGATATCGATATCACCGGTAATACCCTGACCATCAAAGGGGAGACCAAAGCAGAACAGGAAATCAAGAAAGAGGACTACCTGTATCAAGAAAGGCGCTATGGTAGCTTCTCCCGCAGTTTAGTTCTCCCCAGCGGACTTCAGGCAGACAAAACCGAGGCAACGATGGAAAATGGCATTCTTACTCTCACCATACCCAAGGCTGAGGAGGCTAAGCCCAAAGCAATCAAAGTTAAAGCCAAGGAGAAGAAATAATTAACACAGGGCCCCACTCTCAGAGAGCAGCAACTCTATGAAATGCTTCAAAATCCTGGCTGTGGCTCCCCAAATGTTATGCCCTTTATATTCATAGTGATATGCGGGTATGGCTTGGTTCTCATTAGTCTGTAGATTCCACCCCCGTCTGAAATTAGCCTCATCCATTAACGTTGTCAGCGGAACCGAGAGAATCTGCTTGATCTCTCTACAATTAACCTTAAAAAGATAAGGGTGGGGTATAAAAGCAACAAAAGGCGAAATAACATAGCCACTGGTGACGGTTATGGTATCATCCAGCTCCCCCAGAATCTCCACGTCTTCGGCTTTTAATCCTATCTCTTCTTCAGCTTCCCTTAGAGCGGTTTGGAGAAGGCTGGTATCACCCGGCTGGAAAGTCCCACCGGGAAAACAAACTTGACCTTTATGAAATTTTACCTCGTTGCTCCTCTGGGTAAATAGAACATGGCACTGCCCTTCATTACAAAATAGAGGAACGAGCACTGCGGAAGATTTAAGGTTTTCTCTAGTAATTTTTCTCTTTCTATAATTCAGAAGGATTTCCGCAATTCTTTGTTTCACTGAAAGAAGATTATATCACTTCCTAAAAATCGCTTCTCCCAAGCTGTATTGAAATCCAGAGAGAATGCCACCCAGCTATAAAATGCGACATGCGCAATTCGAGCTATTGACTTCGCATAGGTCAGCAAACTACCATTATATTTACCATTATCAAGGCTCCAAGCAGGGTGGTGATGTGAGAATAGTGAACACACAAATTGCGAGTGTCATCTTAGCTGCTATCCTGGCTTCAACCCCCTTGCTACCAGCATCAGCTCAGGATAGCAGCACCGGGACCATCACTATCACCATGACTACCCAGGCAATCATAGAAATAGAGCTGTCTCCTACAAATTGGGATATAGGACCCGTAGAGCCAGACAAGGTATACAAAACAAACCCGGAGAAAACCTGGTGCACCATGACTAACTTAGGCAATTGCGTAGTCGATACTTATATTAAAGGCGAGGATGCTGAATGGGTTGATAATCCCAGCCAAAAGTGGATACTGAGCAATAATGAAGACAACGGAGAGGATGAATATGCCTTGTGGTACTGGATAGGATACGTTAGCGACAATTATGCTCCCATCACCAAATACGCCACTGGCAGGGGAGCTGAATTTTACTCTGGCCTTGAAATAGGGGAGGAAAAACAAAAACAATTCGGGTTGAAATTGCTAACTCCTACCTCCTTCCATGGCGGTAGAGAAATAAAATCCACGATTACCATAAGCGCAGTGGCTACCTGATGATACAGCAGGCTAAATGCTTAGTTGGCTTAGGCGTAGCTTTGCTGGCCATCTTCCTCCCCTCTTCTGCTCTGGGCTGGAGTTTTGCCCTTTCTCCACCGGAGATAGAAATAGATAACTTGCCTCCAGGCGAAGAAGCTGAATTTAATTTCACCATTTATAATAAAGACAATGTAAACCATGTGTTTATGTTAACCTCTTATAACGCTGAGGAATCAGAGCTAAGA
>CAZILT010000127.1:0-5104 GCA_964540185.1 uncultured Dehalococcoidales bacterium | reverse complement strand
CACCCCCTCAAGATGGCGTGTCTACCTATTCCACCACCCCGGCATGGCAGGGGCAGTAGGATTCGAACCCACGACCTGCGGTTTTGGAGACCGCTGCTCTACCAAACTGAGCTATGCCCCTACAACTTTATTATATCAAATACCCCTGGGGCGACTCGAACGCCCGACACGCGGTTTAGGAAACCGCTGCTCTATCCTACTGAGCTACAGGGGCATGGTGGAGATAGGGGGATTCGAACCCCCAACCTCTGCGATGCGAACGCAGCGCTCTCCCTGCTGAGCTATATCCCCACAAATTCAATCTTAGCAAGCCTACGAATCCCGGGTCAAGTTCGCGCTTGAATCAACGCCTATCTTGCCAGTTATAACCATGCAGCGTAAAATCGACTGCTTAGAAATTAATACTTCAAAGGAGGCAGAGCAATGATAGTGAGGAATATTAAGAATGTGGAGGCAATTAGAGCTAAGGAGGTTCAATATCAAGGGAAGGCATATGAGGTTAAGGGCACCTCTTTGAGGTGGATGGTGCACAGCGAACTTGGAGGGCCGGAGTATAAGCACAACTATGCCATACGCTATTTCACCATGGAGCCTGAGGGAATCGTTCCCATGCACTCCCATGATTATGTCCAAGCAGTCTTCGTTCTCTCCGGGGAATTGATAATCACCACGGATAAGGAAGAGAGGAAAGTAGTACCAGGAGATGTCGTTTATATCCCTTCTTATGAGCCTCATGAATTCAAAAACACCAGCCAAATAGAGGAAGCAGCCTTCACTTGCATCATTGATTGCCCTCGGGGAAAAGCTAATTGCTCGCCTCCTGGCGAATCTGGCAGCTAGGCGGGGTTAACATTGGGTGGAGAATTGCCTCTGAGCCAGTAATGCTGCATTGACCGATGATGACAGGAAGTAGTATTATAGCACAGTTATGAAAGAAGAAGATTTGTCTTTTTTAGCCCGACATGACAGGGAAGTAGCTCAAATCTTAGGCCTGGAAGCAAAAAGGCAGACAAACAGCATAGATCTCATTGCCTCTGAAAACCATGCTGACCGTGCCATACTGGAAGCCCAGAGTTGTCTCATGAATGATAAATATGCTGAGGGATACCCCGGGCGCCGTTATTATAGCGGTTGTGTTCATATGGACGAAATCGAAGATTTAGCTATTCAGAGAGCAAAGGAGCTATTTAAAGCTGAGCATGCTAATGTCCAACCTCATAGCGGCAGTCAGGCTAATATGGCTGCCTATTTATCCCTGCTGGAACTTGGTGATACTGTTATGGGGATGAAGCTCAGCCATGGCGGGCATCTTACTCATGGCTCCGAGGTAAATTTCTCAGGGAAGTGGTATAAATTCATCCCGTACGGTGTCAACCGTGAAACTGAGATGCTTGACTATGATGAAGTAGAAGAGCTGGCTGTGGAACACAAACCCAAGCTAATCATAGCCGGGGCGAGCTCTTACCCTCGAAGTATTGATTTTGAACGGTTTCGCTCCATAGCTGACAAGGTTAGGGCAAAGCTGCTGGTTGATATGGCCCACATAGCCGGAATAGTAGCTGCCGGACTTCATCCCTCTCCTATTCCTCATGCCCAGGTAGTTACTTCTACTACTCAAAAGACTCTGCGGGGTCCTCGAGGAGGCTTTATCTTATGCGATAAGGATTTAGCCCCAGCTATTGATGCTGCAGTTTTTCCCGGAGTGCAGGGTGGCCCTTTGATGCATGTTATCGCTGCTAAAGCGGTATGCTTCTTTGAAGCCATGCAGCCTGAATTTGTTGACTATCAACGGTCAGTGCTAAGAAATGCCCGTGTTTTGGCCTCTGAACTTCAAAAACATGGTCTGCGCCTTGTTTCCGCTGGAACGGACAATCACCTTGTCCTCGTTGACCTCTCTTCAGTGGGAATAAGTGGCAGGGATGCTGAAGAAGCTCTGGAAGCAGTTGGCATCATAGTAAATAGAAACGCCATTCCTTTTGACCCCAAGCCACCACGCATCGCCAGTGGCATCAGATTAGGCACACCAGCAGTAACTTCAAGGGGATTTGGTACGGAGGAGATGAAGCACATTGTCTCCCTTATTTTGCAGACACTTTCTCATTTGCATGATAAGCATGTTGAGAAGCAAGTTCGCCAGGAAGTAGAGGAGACATGCCAGCATTTTCCTGTACCCGGGATAGCATAGGCAGAAATATTTTCTTCCCAAGGGGATAGCTTGTCTCCCAGCATTTCATCAGCTTAGTATAGTAATAACCTTATTAATCAAGGCGCCTCAGCTCCCAAAATCAGCCTGAAACAATCTCCTGCAAACTGCTCTCGTTTTTTAATTCAACCGATATTAAGAAATAGAGATGGCTTGGTGCTATAATTAATTTAGCGCTTTTGTATTTGAAGGGGGTCAACAACAATGGATGAACTCAAAGTTTTCAGTGGCAATGCTCACCCTGCTCTGGCAAAGTCTGTATGCGATTATTTAGGTATTCCGTTAGGCAAAGCAGATATTTTTGAATTTTCTAATGAGAATATCTTTGTTCGCATCCTGGAGAATGTCCGCCAGCGAGATGTTTTCATTATTCAGCCCATCTGCTCCCCGGTTAATAAAAGCCTGGTTGAGCTTCTTATCATACTCGATGCCTTTAAGAGAGCTTCAGCAGGGCGAATCACTGCCGTTGTTCCCTATTATGGTTATGGGCGCACTGATAAAAAAGACCAGCCACGAGTGCCCATTACGGCTCGCTTAATTGCTGATTTGATTACCACGGCGGGAGCCAACAGGGTGCTTACTGTGGACCTCCATGCCCCCCAAATTCAAGGCTTCTTTACCATACCGGTTGATGAGCTCACTGCCTTGCCCATCATCTGCCAGTATTTCAAGGAGAACATCCCTGACAATTTGGTAGTGGTGGCCACTGATATCGGTATTACCAAGCGTGCCCGCGATGTAGCTGCTAGCCTGGGAGCTACGCTGGCTATCATCGAAAAGAGACGATTGGGAAATACTGAAGCTACCGAAACGCTCGACATCATTGGCGATGTTCAGGGAATGCGGGCCCTGACTGTGGATGATGAGATTGATACCGCCGGTTCTTTAGTTGGTGCAGTGAACACCCTGTTAGAACATGGCGCCACAGATGTCTATGCCTGCTGTACTCATCCCGTTTTCTCCAACCAGGCTACCCAGAAAATAGCCTCCAGCCCGGTAAAGGAGGTAGTGGTAACGGATACTATACCTGTTGTCGACAATAAGAAATTGGATAAAGTTACTGTGTTATCTATAGCTTCCCTTCTGGGCGAGGCTATCCACCGTATTCATACCGGTTTGTCTATAGGAGCTATGTTTGAGCAAATGGAGTAGCAATGTTTAAGTGGCTTGGTGGTCTAATTGATTCTAATGAGAAGGAGCTGAAGCGCCTTCAGAGTTTGGTTACTCATATAAACTCACTGGAGCCTGAGTTTGAACAGCTCACCGACGCTGAACTTCGGGCTAAAACCGACGAGTTCAAGGCTCGGCTGAAAGATGGCGAAAGCCTGGATGCGCTTTTGCCCCAAACCTATGCTGCAGTCAGGGAAGCAGCCAAGCGAACTATCGGGCAGAGGCACTTTGATGTCCAGTTGATGGGGGGCATTGTCCTTCACCAGGGCAAAATAGCCGAAATGAAGACTGGTGAGGGGAAAACCCTGGTGGCCACCCTGCCTCTTTATCTCAACGCTCTTACCGGTCAGGGCTGCCACTTAGTCACCGTCAATGATTATCTGGCCAAACGAGATTGCCACTGGATGGGGCCTATTTATCACGCACTGGGAGTCAGCGTTGCCACCATTCACGCGCAGCAAAATCCAGATAATCACGCACCTTCATATATTTACGACCCGGAATATGAATCAGAAGATAAGAGATGGAGTTTTCTCCGCCCCATCACACGCCGCCAGGCTTACGAAGCTGATATAACTTATGGCACTAACAACGAGTTTGGATTTGACTATCTCAGGGACAATATGGTCATGGACTTGTCCCAATGTGTGCAGCGCCCAGTTAACTATGCCATCGTTGATGAGGTGGATAACATTCTCATTGATGAAGCCCGCACCCCCCTAATTATAAGCGGAGCCGCCGAGGAGGCTGCGCAGAAGTATTACACCTTTGCCCATTTGGTTTCCCGCCTTAGCAGAGACGAAGATTACTCTATTGATGAAAAAACACGCACTGCCAGCCTTACCGACGCGGGCATTACCAACGTAGAGAAAATGCTAAAAAAAGAGGGGGTACTTAAGGCGCCCAGCCTTTATGACCCCTCTAATTATTTCCTTACTCAATACCTGGAGAGCGCCCTTAAGGCACGTGCTCTGTATAACAGAGACCGGGACTACGTGGTTAAGAATGGACAGGTTATTATTGTGGATGAATTCACCGGAAGGCTGATGTTTGGCCGCAGATATTCTGAAGGACTGCATCAGGCTATCGAAGCTAAAGAGGGAGTGAAGATACAGCGAGAAAGCGTTACTCTGGCTACCGTTACCTTTCAGAATTATTTCCGAATGTATAGAAAACTGGCTGGCATGACTGGCACTGCTATCACTGAGGCTGAGGAGTTTCACAAGATTTATAAACTGGAGGTGCTGGTCATACCCACGAACAAGCCATTGCGTCGCACTGAGTATCCTGACCAGGTTTATAAGGATGAGAAAGCCAAGTTTGGCGCCGTAGTCAGGGAGATTGAGCTGCTACACACTCAGGGCAGGCCAGTGCTGATAGGCACGGTTTCCATTGAGAAATCGGAGGAATTAAGCGACCTCCTGAAAAGGAGCGGCATAGTTGCTCAGGTGCTGAATGCCAAGAATCACGAAAAGGAGGCTTATATTATCGCCCAGGCAGGACAGCCCGGGGCGGTAACTGTCGCCACCAATATGGCTGGGCGTGGTGTGGATATTATACTTGGCGGCAATCCTGAGAAGCGTGAGCAAAAAGAGTGGCTTGAGGAGCATAACAAGGTGGTTGAGCTTGGTGGGCTTCATATCATTGGCACTGAGCACCATGAAGCCAGGCGTATTGATAACCAGCTTCGAGGCAGAGCGGGAAGGCAGGGAGACCCGGGCAGCTCTCGCT
>CAZILT010000126.1:0-1892 GCA_964540185.1 uncultured Dehalococcoidales bacterium | reverse complement strand
CTTTGTGGGTCACCCCATTTCCCTGACATTCCTTGCTGTATCTGTGGGCATACTGTTAATTCCAGTGTTCAAGAAACTGAAGGGCAAATTCCGCTGATGACCACTTGCTTCTGAAAATTTCTTTAGGGCCCAAACAGATTTCAATGATAAGGTGAGGGTTGTCCATTTTTAGAGGTTGGGGCAAGGCGCGGTGGTATTTCAAGCTGAAGAAGCATAAACTCAGTAACCAAATTGATTGAGGAGGCAGCGTAGCGAGCGAGAAGCCGCTAGCCCTCCTCAGTCAGCCTAACAAGCTTTACCGCATCAAGTTAACAGTTTATCCCTGAGAGCTAGGAGCAGGCCTTTCGCAGCAGTTCAGCAGCGCGATGTTCATTGAAGATGCCACAAACACACTGCTTGGTCAATACCTTCGCTGCCTTCTCAGGGGTGTTTTTCCCTTTCTTTATATCGTCTATGAATTTTTCTACCAATCTAGGGGATACCATGTGATGTCCACACATAGTAGTGATATTCAGAACCTCTTGCCTGGGCAGGAGCTCAGTTTTCCCCCACACTCCCAGAGATTGGGCTACAGTATGGACCTCCAGCCCTATCTCCTTGAGCATCTTTGACACAGGCTCAAGCAGGCCGCTGACCACCATGGGTAAGCCCATGTCCAGCTCTTTTAGCTCCAGGAGGGTCTTCTTTACCCCTTCCAGGTTGTCAAAAACGCACTCCGCTATAGTGGTATCTGATACGTTATCACAAATCTTTTGTATATCGAGATTGTCGAAGTATATGCTGCCCTGTTTCATATCACCAACATTAATGGCGCCATTTTTCTTAGCAATTTCCAAAAATTTGGCAATCTTAGGGCCAGCACCCTGAACGGATTCGGGTACTGAATGGCAAGCCACCGAAACCATCGGGTAATCCCGGCTTAGACTTTCTACTGTTCCTTGACGGTGAAGAGTATGTGTCATAGTAGTACCTCCTAATAAGTAAATTCGAATCGTGGTCGTCCCAGACCAACATTGGTTTTACAATTGGGGCGGACAGTGATACCCATATCTTTGAGTATCTTTTCCGCCGGGATTGAGCCATCTGGTAATACTTTAGAAGCAACACAACAACTGAAAACTGTGTCCACCTCCTTCTCCATCTTCCGCAGCACGTCTATAACAGATGGCAGTTTCCCAATGGGTATTCCAAACTCTATGATAGCTGAAAGCGATTTCTCGTTCAGTACGTCATCTCTGAGTTTTCCTGTCTTCTTGTCGGTGATCCAGAAGGTCACCGGGTTTTCAGCTTCAAAGTCTACCCCTAAGGGAGCAAGGGCCATGGTCATCTTCTGCACATCGTTCATAGTGGTGCTAACTCCTGGGCGCCCCATCTCAACAGCGAAACCAACAAATCCAGGCTTGGCTCGGCCTGAGACATCGTTAGTTTTTACCTCCTCAGTTCCTCGTCCCGGGACGCGCGTGTCTGGGCTCTCAATTAGGGGGTCGGACAAAATTGCCCGCAACGAACGTGGCCAAGTGCTCGGAGTTTCCTCAAAGGCATCCACGGGGCAAATACCAGAACGAATACAGACGCCACACTCTACACAATCGTCCTGATTGATCTTGGCGACACCATCGCTCATGGAAATAGCCCCAACGGTGCAATAAGGGATACACAATTCACATCCCACACATTTTTCCTCGTTTATTTTTATCACTGATTCCTCCTTTGAACATTTATTATCATCCGCGGTTTCTTCTATGTATCTAGTTTTTCTGTTGTTGCCCACCTCCTTTTATTGCGAGAACAGCCGCCACTACGCAACTCCCAGCCTTACCACAGAGCACGCTCTAGCATTTTTGAGTATTATACCTATCTATATCCTCTCCGTCAACCATCTGTACTGAGAA
>CAZILT010000125.1:0-2612 GCA_964540185.1 uncultured Dehalococcoidales bacterium | reverse complement strand
GTAGCAATCAATAATCCCATAGAGCTTCCTGAAAGGGATAAGGACGCCTACAAAGGGAACTTTGGAGAGGTTTTATTTATCGCCGGCGCTTCCAGTTATTTTGGTGCACCGTACTTCTCCGCCCTGTCTTTCCTCAAGGCTGGAGGGGGATATTCTCGCCTGGCTGCACCCGTATCAGTTTCATCTCTCCTGGCGGAGAAAGGAAGCGAAATCGTGTTTATTCCCCAAAAGGAAACAGGCTCAGGAAGCATAGCACTGGAAAATAAGGACAGGCTGCTTGAGCTTTCAGGAAAGATGGATATGGTGGTTATGGGCCCGGGTCTTTCTCTGAATGATGAAACGCAGGAAATGGTGCGGGAACTGGCACTGGAGATTGACAAGCCCCTGCTTATAGACGGCGATGGAATTACTGCTATATCGAAGGATATTGAGTTAATCAAAAAGAGGAAGTCAGAGACGATTCTCACACCTCATCTGGGCGAGATGTCGAGAATTACCAAAATACCCATAGCAGAGATAGATAAAAACAAGGTAGAGGTATTGCAAAAAACAGCAAAGGAACTCGATGCCATCATAGTATTGAAGGGGGCTCACTCGCTCATAGGCTATCCTGATGAGAGCGTTCTCATCAATATGAGCGGAAACCCGGGCATGGCAACGGCTGGAAGCGGCGATGTCCTGACAGGAACCATCGCTGCTATGTTAGGCCTGGGGCTACCCCTTAGAGATGCAGTCAGGATAGGCGTGTTTATGCATGGGCTCTCCGGAGACCTGGCGGTAGCGGATAAAGGCGAGGATGGCATAACAGCGCAGGACATAATGGACTATCTCCCGGCCACTATGAAGTGCTACAGGGAGGATTTCAACGAAATCACCGAGAACCTATACGACAGCATCTTTGTGGTATAGTGCACCGGTGAGGAAAAATTAGTTATGGTCGGACTATTATTCGGGCTTCTAGCAGCATACATTGCTATTATTTTTGTCCTCATCCTGATTCTCCATAAAACAGGTGTGGCAAGGAGAAAGGTGATCTTTGCCAGCGCTATGCTGTTTGGAATCCTATCGGGATTGGCAGTCACTTTACATGGACTTGGGGAAGGGGGGTATATCTTCAACTTTCTGGGGGTGCTGCTAGGTGACCAAATTTACAACTTCTCCATTGAGCTTATTGGCGACCCTCACTCATCCTTTGCCCACTATACCATCCCCTGGGGTTTAAGGATTCCACAAGTTTGGCTCTTTGCCTCAGTTATCGCCTGGAGTTTAATCGGCATACCGGCTCAACTAGCATACAACCGAATAAAAAATCCACCGCTTGCACAGTAGCGCTAGATGACCATACAGAGAGATTATTGAAACGGGTAGAAAAGGTTATGTATAGCAGGAGCAAATAAGATGTGGGCATATATAGTCTGCGCCGTCATATGGGTGGCCATAATCGCCGGATGGCTAATTCCAGCAATTCGGAAGCGTATTTTTTATGAAGTTTACATGACATGCGGATTGGGTATTCTGTTTTCCCTGATTGTACTGGGGCAGATGGCAAGCATATGGGAGCGCAGCGCTATCCACCCACTGTTATATATCGGCTACGTTCTTTATGTTCCTGCCGCTGCACTGGTTATTTCTTCGTTTATTAATCTCAAAAGAGAAGGAAAGCCAGAGCCTGACTGGGAACATACAATTGTGATTATCGGCAGCGGAGTGTTCCGAATTGTACGGCATCCTCTTTATCTGGGGAGCGCTTTCTTTGTTGGTGGGTTAATATTAATCATTCAATCAATTCCTTCCACAATACTGGGGCTGGTGGCAATATTCTGCTTCTGGATGGCATCTAAAGGAGAAGATGAATTCAATGTCAAGAAATTCGGAGAGGAGTACCGCAAATATATGGCAGAGATTCCTGGATGGAACCTTTTTAAGGGATTAAAGCAGTTTGTTAATAAAAGCGGGAAAAGCTAATGCTCCAGTAAGGAGGAAACAATAATGAAAGCACTGGTGATTAACAGAATCTCTATGGTAGAGGAGAAACCTCTGGAACTGGTGAATTTGCCTGACCCTGTTCCCGGCCCGGAGCAAATTCGGGTTAAGGTCTTTGCCTGTGGTATGTGCCATACCGAGCTGGATGAAATTGAAGGCAGGGTTCCCCCCTCTCGATTCCCTATGATTCTAGGGCATGAAATTGTAGGCAGAGTGGAAAGCCTGGGGCCAGGGACAACTAAATTTAGACCAGGGGATAGAGTAGGCATCGCCTGGATTAACTGGGCCTGTGGGGAGTGCTCTTTCTGCCTCAAAGGCGAGGAAAATCTATGTGATAAAGCGAAATGGACAGGGAAAGATGTTGAGGGAGGTTACGCTGAATATACCATAGTCTCACAAGACTTTGCCTATCCCATCCCGGAAAGGTTTACCGATTTGCAAGCAGCCCCGCTCCTGTGTGCTGGGGTGGTGGGTTATAGAGCTTTAAGACTATCAGGGATGGAGGATGGCAAAGTGCTTGGCCTCTATGGATTCGGTGCCTCAGCACACATCATAATCCAGGTTGCTAAATACAAATATCCTGATGGCAAGGTTTTCGTCTTCACTCGGCCTGGCCAGAAGGATCATCA
>CAZILT010000124.1:0-15379 GCA_964540185.1 uncultured Dehalococcoidales bacterium | reverse complement strand
TTGGTGGCGGAATGAGCAGCCGTCTATTTACCGAGATTAGAGAGCACAAAGGGTTAGCCTACGATATTCATAGCTATGTGGAACATTTTCTTAGTTCAGGGTCGTTTATTGCCTATGCCGGCGTTGACCCTGCTAGAGTGGAAGCCGCGGTTGAAGCTATTCTTGGGGAGCTATCCAAACTCAAGCAGGGAGTTACCTCCGATGAGCTTACTCGGGCTAAGGAGATGTCGAAGGGAAGGCTACAGTTGCGGCTTGAGAACAGCCAGAATGTGGCTTTGTGGTTGGGTGGGCAGGAGCTATTGATGCGGCGAATCCTCGATGTGGATGAGGTTATTTCTATTATTGATGCTATTACCATCGATGACCTGAAGGAAGTCGCCGGGGAGCTTTTATCCAGTAATAAGCTTAACTTAGCTATAGTGGGCCCTATCAAAAACGAGCCATCGATAAAGTCGCTTAAGCTCTAGGGTTATAAAGAAAGAGCCGCCTCTCTGGCGGCTCTTTCTTTCATCTTGACAACTTCTTACTGCTCTTTAGTACTCGGGATATCCCCCTCCTGGTGGCATTGAAGGGGTTTTTTCCTTCTCAGGGATGTCGGTTACCAAAGATTCGGTGGTCAACACCATGTTGGCAATGCTGGCACCGTTTTGTAGAGCAGATCTGGTGACCTTGAGAGGGTCCACAATGCCCCTTTCTGTCATATTGACTTCCAATTCATCTTTGGCGGCGTCATAGCCTATCCCCGCCGGGCCCTCTTTTATCTTATTCACTATTACCGAGCCCTCTCTACCGCTGTTAGCAGCAATGCAGCGGATAGGTTCTTCCAGAGCTCGCTTTAGTATAGCCACGCCGATAGCTTCATCGCCCTTGGCCTCAAGCTTGTCTAAAACTGGTATCGCGTTGAGTAAGGCAATGCCACCGCCGGGCAGGATACCCTCTTCCACAGCAGCCCTTGTAGCTGATAGAGCATCTTCCACTCGGTGTTTTTTCTCCTTTAGCTCTACTTCGGTACCGGCACCTACTTTAACCACTGCCACGCCGCCAGCCAATTTGGCCAACCTCTCCTGTAGTTTCTCCTTATCGTAGTCAGATGTAGTTGTGTCGATCTGAGATCTAATTTGCTTGATTCGAGCCTCAATGGCTTCACTCGAGCCCTTCCCCTCGACGATGGTGGTATCATCCTTATCGGCCACTATCCTTCGAGCTCGTCCTAAATCCTCCACAGTCACTGAGTCTAGCTTTCTGCCAGTCTCCTCAGATATGACCGCACCGCCAGTGAGGACAGCTATATCTTGGAGCATTTCCTTGCGTCTATCGCCAAAGCCAGGTGCTTTCACTGCTAGAGGACTCAAAGTGCCTCTCAGTTTATTGACCACCAGGGTGGCTAGGGGTTCACCCTCTACGTCTTCGGCGATAATAACAATGTTCTTGGATGTTTGGACGATTTTTTCCAGGGTGGGCAGGATATCACTCAGAGCTGAGATTTTCTTATCTGTAATGAGAATGTAGGGGTCCTCCAGTTCTACCTTCATCTGTTCAGCATTGGTGATGAAATAAGGGCTGATATAACCGCGGTCGAACTTCATACCTTCAACGTACTCAGTTTCAAACTGCAGTCCCTTGCCTTCTTCTACGGTGATAACACCATCCTTGCCGACCTTCTCCATGACCTCAGCAATTAAATCACCAATTTCTTGGTCAACTGCTGATAGAGCAGCTACTTGAGCTACCTGCTCCTTGCCTTTCACGGGGATGGACATTTTCTTAAGTTCATCGACTACAGCATTCACTCCTTTTTCAATGCCGCGCTTCAGTGCCGTGGAGTCAGCACCGGCAGCGATGTTTTTGAAACCCTCACTTACGATACTTTGAGCCAGGATGACAGAAGTACTTGTTCCGTCGCCGCATTGGTCATTAGTTTTGGATGCCGCCTCTTTCACTAACTGAACCCCCATGTTTTCAAAGGGGTCGGGCAGCTCTATTTCCTTGGCGATGGAAACACCGTCGTTTATCACTGTGGGGGCACCCCACTTCTTATCCAATGCTACCGGGCGCCCACGGGGCCCCAAGGTTACCCTGATAACATCGGTGAGAGTATCTATACCCTTCTTTAATGATTTTCTTGCTTCTTCACCGAAAAGAATTTGTTTTGCCATTCGTTTTCCTCCTTTTATAAAACTTTCTTAGCCAGAATGTCGCTCTCACGCATAATGACTACCTCTTCCTCATCCAGCTTAAACTCGGTACCGGCGTATTTGGAGTAAATTACCTTGTCCCCTACCTTTACCTCCATAGCTATGCGTTTGCCATCTTCGGATAGCTTACCTGGCCCCACAGCAATGATTTCACCTTCCTGAGGCTTCTCCTTGGCTGTGTCAGGTAAAACAATCCCTCCTTTGCTTACTTCCTCTTTAGGGAGAGGTTTAATTACCACTCTCTCTCCCAGAGGTCTAATTTTAGCTGCCATACTCCCTCCTTTTATAAAGCATATTTTAGCACTCTAATGCTAAGACTGCTAATTATTATAGCACAGGGAAATTAAAATGCAACAAATCCGGCAAGAATCCGGCAAGAAATTAGGGGAATTTGCCCTTGATTTTTACACTACAACGTGTATAATTTGATTTAATGAAGTGGCGGAAAGGAATGCAATGGGATAGGGAACGCATTCGGGCACTGAGGCGGCATCTGGGGCTAACTCAAACGAAGCTGTCTGAGGAATTAGGCACGCGGCAGCAAACAATTAGCGAGTGGGAAACAGGGATGTATCAGCCTCGGGGAACTTCAGTTACGTTGCTTACTATTATTGCTGAGCGGAGTGGATTTAATTACCAGGTAAAGAAGTCCAAGGAAGAACATGATGAGCATTAAAGTGGGTTGTTGTGGCTTTCCTAACATAGCTGTGTATGATGCCTTAAGGTTTATGGAGTTGGTACGAAGTAGGCACGGGGTAAAAATTTTTTGACGATGTCTACACGTAAGCGGATAAGAATTTCAGAATATCAACTTTCACTAATATGGCAGCAGTTGTTGGGAATGGAATTGACCACTGAAGAAGGTGACCAACTGAAGATGATGTATCCTGGAAGGCTTAATAACGATAACGGCCCTGATTTTCGTGATGCTGTTATTGTGAATAATTCTGATTTAGTAAAGGGGGATGTGGAGATCCATATTAAGTCCAGTGATTGGCATAACCATGGCCATCACTGTGACCCTGAGTATAACAGTGTAATTCTCCACGTAGTGGCGCAGCATGATGCTAACTCAGCTACTTTGACGAAAAGTGGCAAATCGGTCCCGGTGGCGCGTTTACCCCGTGAGCTGTGGCATCAGACTTATTTGATACCGTATTATCAGCTTCCCTGCTTTCAGATAGCGAAGCATAAGGATAAACAGACCTTATGGAAGCTGTTGGATATTGCTGGAGAGCAAAGATTCAGGCGTAAATCAACTATTTTCCAGGATAGCTTACAGCGAGGAAACGGTGGTCAGGTACTTTTGCAAGGGATGATGCGAGCTTTAGGTTATTCCAAGAACAGTAAGCCTTTTGAGGAGCTTGCTCGTAGAGTTCCCCTCAATTTTATAGAGAGCATGAAACCGAGGGGAGATTTGTCTTTGAAGCAAGCCTGGCTGTTAGGCATGGCTGGGTTATTACCCTGTCAGCGAGAAGGGGGAGAATTTTCGCTGGGAAGTGGAGTGAGGGAATTGGAGCAGATATGGCGGGGGGGGGGGAAAGAAGCTGAAAGTATGACTGAAAATGATTGGCACTTATCGCATGTGTATCCTAATAATTCTCCTGTGCGCCGTATTGTGGCTCAAAGTTATCTCCTTCAGCGTTACTGTGGAGGGGGGTTGCTGAAGGAAGTGCTACAGCTAGTAAGGAAAGCACCCATGATAGCCGGGTATCGTTTATTGGAGGATGGCTTGATTGTATTTGCCGATGGCTATTGGCAAGACCACTTTGATTTTAACGTTCGGTCTAGAACGATAAAATCAGCTCTTTTGGGACGTGGCAAAGCAGCCGAAATGATAGTCAACGTTGTATTGCCGTTTGCCTTCGCCTGGGGGGAAATAGCTGATGAGCCGGGACTGAAAGAAAAGGCCATTGAGCTTTACTGTTATTATCCTAAGCTAGCTGAGAATGAGATAACGCATCACATGGCGAGGCAGCTTTGTCTCAATACTGCTGCTCTCACTGCTTGCCGCCAGCAAGGCTTAATTCACATTTTTAGAAATTATTGTCGGGAGGGGAATTGTGCTCAGTGCTCTTTGGCTAACTAGGTGTGGTTGTGGGGTTCTAACCAAGGCTGAGGCTGGGCACCACATCCAGGTCGTAGCTGCTTGTTTTGCCGATTTGAAAATGATAGTAGCCACAACAGGCGACCATAGCGGCATTATCAGTGCACAGGTGGGGGGGTGGAACAAAAACAGGCACCGGTGAGGAATTGAGGAAGCGCTGTGTCAACTGCTTGTTGGCTGCCACACCGCCACTGAGCAAAATTTGCCTCACTCCCAATTCTTTTGCTGCTTTGATTGTTTTGGTAACTAGGACATCCACCACAGCATCTTGAAAGCTGGCAGCGGCATTAGCTATCAGGGAATCGCTGGCCAGGATTTCTTCTCTCTGAACGAGATGCCATAGGGCTGTTTTTAGGCCGCTGAAGCTGAAATCATGGCTGCCACTGAGCCAAGCTCGAGGAAGAGACAGGCAGGGAGTTCCTGCTTTGGCTGCTTGTTCAATGGCTGGGCCTCCGGGGTAACCCAGCCTTAAAATTCGAGCTGCTTTATCAAAGGCTTCGCCAGCGGCATCATCGCGGGTTCGCCCTAGCTTGTTAAATTGTCCATGACCTTTCATCAATACCAGATCGCTGTGCCCTCCAGAAACAATGAGGCAGAGGCAGGGGAAATGAGGCAATTTTCTCTGCTCCAGCCAGTTGGCATAGATATGCGCCTCGAGATGATTGGTACCGGTTATAGGCAACTGTGTGGCTAAAGCAATTGCCTTAGCCATATTGACTCCTACCAATAATGAACCAGCTAGTCCTGGCCCAAAGGTTACAGCAATGCCATCGATATCTTGCCAGGTGACTTTAGCTTCAGCCATCGCCTTGCCTAGAACAGGGATGATAGTGAGGACATGCTGTCTTGAGGCAACCTCAGGAACAATTCCACCGTAGCGCGCGTGGATATCTATCTGTGAGGCTACAATGTTAGACACAATTTTGCTGCCATCTTCGATTACTGCAGCCGCTGTTTCATCACATGAGGTTTCAATGCCTAGGATTTTCACTCGCTAACTCCCTCTATTCTTCTGGTCGCTGATTTGTAAGTTTGGGTCATGCTATTGGTCACCTTTATTGGCCTTATACTAAATTTCTCAAAAGTGGTTTGAGAAAATGGTGAGCTAATGATAATAGCGCAGCACTTGTTACTACCGCGACTGCTGCATCTAAGGAGAAACCTGTAATTGCCAGTCCTAAGGCGGTAGCTGCTGCCGGTGGGTGTTCTGTATCTATGACTACCATTATGAAGATAGCGAGTCCGACAGCAAGTGAGTACGCCATAAGTGAATACCATAAGGAAGGCTGTGGAATTAAAGCGCAGAGGGAGCCAATAGAAAAACTGATTAAATGCCCTCCGATGATATTTCTCGAATTAGCAGTGATATCATTTGGCATGGCAAATACAATAAATGTAGTAGCACCTATTGCTGATATTATTACTGCGTGCTCTATATTCAAGAATAAAAGTACTAGAAATACTGTTAGGGTAGCAAGAAAAGTTTGGAAGATATAGTTTTTCCAGGATAGCCTGAATTTTCGCATCATTTTAGCACTCCTCCTTGGGATTTTAGTTGTCTTATCTACCTAATTGCAATTGGCCTCAAATGGCCGTAGAAGTCTTGCTGGTGTCAATAAGCTGTGTTGAAGCTCCCCCATTTAATTATAGAGCGATGAGTCTATTCTAATTGAATAATGAGCCTGAACAAAAAGATTCCAAGCAACTTTGTGGCATTTTCATTACTATGTTACCATAAACGGGTGGTGGTTCAGGTATATTCCATTAAGCTTCAAGCTAACATAGTATCAAAAAGGAGGTGTTTATGGCAGTAGAGAAAGGTATGATTTCCATGATGGAGGAGAAACGAGTATTCCCCCCTCCGAAAGATGTAAGTGGAAAAGCGTATATAAAAAGTATGGAAGAATACCAGAAGATTTATAAGGAGTCCATTGAGAATCCCGAAAAATTCTGGGGTAAGCTTGCTGAGCAGCTTGATTGGTATAAGAACTGGGCTAAGGTACTGGTGGAAGATTTTGCCAATGCTAAGCACGAATGGTTTGTAGGTGGCAAGCTCAATGTTTGTTATAACTGCATTGACCGTCATCTGAAGACCTGGCGCAGGAATAAAGCGGCTCTTATCTGGGAAGGAGAGCCTGAGGGTGAGAGTAAAACTTATACCTATCAAGAGCTTTACTATGAGGTTTGCAAGTTTGCCAATGTGCTGAAGAAATTTGGTGTTAAGAAGGGCGATCGTGTTTCTATCTATCTTCCAATGATTCCTGAATTGCCTATTGCTATGCTTGCCTGTGCCAGGATAGGGGCTATTCACAGTGTAGTCTTTGGCGGCTTCAGTGCCGATTCGCTCAAGGATAGAATTCTGGATGGTGGGTCTAAGCTTCTCATTTGTTGTGATGGCTATTATCGTAATGGCAGGGTGATAAATAGCAAAGTTAACGCTGATGCCGCCCTGGCTAATTGCCCTGATGTTAAGCATGCTATTGTGGTGAAAAGGATTGGCAATGAGGTTAATATGAAGGGAGGGCGTGATACCTGGTGGCAAGAGGAAATGCAGGCTGAGGATATTAAGCCAGTTTGTGAGCCTGAGGTTATGGATGCTGAGGATCCACTGTTCATTCTGTATACCAGTGGCAGCACCGGCAAACCTAAAGGCGTGTTACACACTCAGGCTGGTTATCTTCTTTACTGCTTGCAGACCTTCAAATGGGTGTTCGATTATAAAGAAGAGGATACCTTCTGGTGCACGGCAGATATTGGTTGGGTGACGGGACATAGCTATATTCTTTACGGGCCACTAGCTTTTGGTGCCACCAGCTTATTCTATGAAGGGGTGCCCAGTTTTCCACGCCCTGATAGGTTCTGGGAAATCGTAGAGAAATACAGGGTAAATGTCTTTTATACTGCTCCTACTGCGCTACGGGCGCTGATGAGGGAAGGCAATGAGTGGCCTGAGAAGCGAGATCTATCCTCGCTACGCATCTTGGGCACTGTAGGCGAGCCCATAAACCCGGAAGCCTGGATGTGGTATTACAACGTGATAGGTAAAGAAAAACGTCCCATTGTGGATACCTGGTGGCAGACGGAAACGGGTGGCATTCTGATTACTCCGTTCCCCGGTGCCATACCAACCAAGCCCGGCTCAGCCACAGTCCCTTTTCCTGGCGTTGATGTAGACATCCTTAGAGAAGATGGTTCTCCTGTTGATGTTAATGAAGGGGGTTACCTGGTTATTAGGAAGCCCTGGCCGGGGCTTATGCGCCGGGTCTATGGAGAACCTGAGAGATTCAAGGAAACATATTTTATCCAGTTCCCTGGAGTATATACCACCGGAGATGGCGCTAGAAGAGATGAGGATGGCTATTATTGGTTAATGGGGCGAATAGATGATGTCATCAATGTCTCTGGACATCGCGTTGGCACTGCTGAGGTGGAGAGTGCCTTGGTATCCCATGACAAAGTTGCGGAGGCAGCGGTGGTTGGTTTCCCTCACGAGATTAAGGGACAAGGCATATATGCTTATGTAACTCTTAACGCAGGTGAGGAGAATACCGAGGAGCTTAAGAAAGAGCTTATAAAGCATGTCAGAAAGGAAATCGGACCTACCTGCACGCCGGATAAAATTCAATTCACTGATGGTTTGCCCAAGACCAGAAGCGGCAAGATTATGAGGCGAGTACTGGTTAAAATCGCTGCTGGTGATGTAACTAATCTGGGCGATGTCACCACTTTGGCTGACCCTAGCGTGGTTGGCGATTTGGTGAAGGGAAGAGTGTAGCGCTTTAAGAGCCGGTGAGCAATTTCTTTAGCACTTGTTGCCAGTTATTTTCAATGCGTTTAATATCCAGTCTAATCTGTCTGGCGCTGACTTTGATTGCGCCTTTATATTCTTCCAGCGGAGGCAAGTTAGTCAACGTTTCCTTGTGAGACAGGGTTAATACCACTTGTTTTCCCTGAGTATAGATAGATTCCACTCCTGCCTTGGCTGCCAGTATTTTAATTTCTATTATATAAAGTAAGTTTTCTGCTGGATGTGGCAGGGCACCGAATCTATCTTTGAGTTCTTTTGTCATATCCCCTATTTCTTCTAGTCGCTCTATCTTTGCCAGCCTGTGGTATAGGCTTAATCGAGTGCTCAGATTAGGCATATACTCTTCAGGCATATAGGCAGCTAGTGGTAGCGCTATGCTAGGGGTGAACTCGACTTCCCTTTTTCTGACCTCACCTGCTTGCCTTGCCTTCAATTCGTTAACCGCCTCAGCCAGCATCTGGCAATAGAGGTCGAAACCTATAGCGGCTATATGGCCACTCTGTTTAGTGCCCAGAAGGTTTCCCGCCCCCCGAATCTCCAGGTCTTTCATAGCTATGCTGAATCCGGCACCCATCTCTGTGGCCTCGAGGATAGTCCTCAGCCTCTTATAAGCCTGGGGAGTTAATTGTTTTCCCTTATCGAACAGGAAGTAAGCGTGAGCCTGGTTGGTGCCGCGTCCAACTCTGCCTCTTAATTGATAAAGCTGGGTTAAGCCGAATTTATCAGCCTGGTTGACAATTAATGTATTGACGTTGGGCATATCCAATCCCAACTGAATGATAGTGGTGGTGACCAGAACATCGTTTTTGCCAGCGATGAAATCTACCATTACCCTTTCCAGTTTCTCCTCAGGCATTTGTCCGTGAGCTATGGCTATTTTTGATTCGGGTACTAGAGCCTGTAATTTGCTGGCTACCAGGGCGATACTCTGCACTCGATTATGAACAAAAAAGACCTGGCCGTTTCTCTCGAGTTCACGCAGTATCGCCTGTCTAACCAGGGCGGCATCATAAGCCCCAATATAGGTCTTAATAGACAAACGTTCCTCGGGGGGTGTTTCCATGATGCTCATATCCCTGATGCCGGTTAAGGACATGTGAAGAGTGCGTGGGATGGGGGTGGCGCTCAGGGTAAGCACATCCACCTCTCTTCTCATTTGTTTCAGTTTTTCCTTTTGCACCACGCCGAAGCGCTGTTCTTCATCGATTATTACCAATCCCAGGTCTCTGAAGGCGATATCCTTCTGCAACAAACGGTGCGTGCCAATGCATACATCCACAGTGCCATTAGCTAAGCCTTGAAGAATTTCTCCTTCCTTTTGCGGAGAACAAAAGCGGCTCAGCATCTCTACTTTTAAGGGGAAGGCTTGCAATCTCTGGCTAAAAGTAGTGAAATGCTGCTGAGCCAGCACAGTAGTAGGGACCAATATAGCCACCTGTTTGTTGTCCATTACCACCTTAAAGGTGGCACGGAGAGCTACTTCAGTTTTGCCATAGCCCACATCTCCGCAGATGAGCCGATCCATTGGCCTCGTTTTTTCCATATCCTCTTTGACGGCAATTATTGCTTCAGTCTGGTCTGGCGTTTCTATGTAGGGGAATGACGCCTCCAGTTCTTGTTGCCATAATGTGTCAGGGGGGAAAGCAAAGCCTGGAGCTACCTCTCTAGCGGCATAGAGGTCAAGTAGCTCTCTAGCGATATCGGCTACTGCTTGTGCCACTCTTCTCTTTGTTCTTTGCCATTCTTGGGTTCCCAGTCTGCTTAAGGTTGGCGGTTGGTCACTGGCGCCGATATAGCGACTGACGCGTCCTATCTGGTCGGTAGGCACATAAAGCTTGCCGCCAGCGGCGTATTGTAGGACAAGATATTCCTGCTTGGTTCCCGTGGTGGGCATTTTGGTTAGACCGACAAATCTGCCGATGCCATGGTCAACATGGACTACATAGTCACCGGGAGTTAGCTGAGGGAGAAGCCATTGGCGGCGTACAGGAACTTTCCTGCTTGGTCGCCTTTGTTTTACAAAGCCGAAAAGTTCAGCATCAGTAATTAGAGTTAGCTCTTTGTTCATGGTCCAGCCTTCGTCCAGTGAACCTTGAAGCAAAGTGATGGAACCACGAGGTGGTATCTGTTCTATCTGTGAAGCTGGAGAAGTGTAAATGTTTTTCTCCTGTAGAACTTCGGCTAAGCGATTTGCCTGCTGACTAACTATTATCAGGCGTTGTTTCTGCTTGCCCATTTGCTTAGCTGCGTTAAGCAATAACTCTAGTTTGCCTCCATAGTTTTGGGGAGTGGTAAAAGGTAGGGGGTGGTTGTTATATCCGATGATATCCCAGGCTTCTAAAACCAGATTTTGCCTGGCATTTATCGTTGATTCAATTTCCTCCCAGGTAAAGTAGGGAAAAGGAAAGCCTGGCGGCAGCTCGCCGTGTTTCAGCTTTGCCCCTCTTAATTCCTGGGTCTCCTTGTTCAGCCTTTCGATGGCTGCCTTGATTTCTTCAGGAGCATCGAGAACGATAAAGGCGTTGTCACGCAGATAGTCAAGTATGTTTCCATTATTGAACAAAGGGAAATAGAACTCAGCGCCGGTGAACCATTGCCTCTGCTGCAATTTAGCTATGTCTTCTTCGAGGCGCTGTTTTACCTCATCTGTGCAGCTATCTAAGTTCAGGCCGCTGGTTATTTGTTTTGTCCTTGACATAAGGAATTCTCTGGCTGGAGTTATAGTTAGTGAACATATTGGCTTGGTTGAGCACTGGTTCTCAGGGTTGAATAGCCTCATGCTTTCTATCTGGTTGCCCAGGAATTCTATTCGCGCTGGCGACTGGCTGCAAACCGGGAAGATATCGATGATGCCTCCCCGTCTGCTAATTGTCCCCGGCACTTCAACTATATCCTCCATTTCATAGCCTATATCCTGCCACATGCTTAGTAAATATAATGGGTCAGCAGCCATACCCTGCTTTAAAGTGTGGCAGGCAGAGACAAAATCTCCACCAGGGATGGTTTTGCTTATCACTGCCAGGGCCGAGGTCACTATTAAGGGCGGGTATTTAGCTGCCGCTCCCGAAGCCTTCACCCCTTTGTCATTCTGAGGGAGCGTTTCGGTTTCGCTCAGTGCCTCGGCTGACTCCTCAGAATGACAACCCTCCTCCTTTGTCACCCTGAACGAAGTGAAGGGTCTCTGGGATTCTTCGCTGCGCTCAGAATGACATGGGGTGGAAGACTCAGAATAACAGGAAGCAGTGGGCTCATAGAGAGCTAAGTTAGCTAAAGTTTGTAATCTTTCCAGCATCGTGCCGGCAGGATAAGAAGCAAAATATTCATAAGGAGAGAACTCGAACTCGGGAAACCGGTGTAAATTAGTTGAGGGCGGACACCAGGCCTGGAGTTGTTCATAGAGCTTGTTAGCACTCTCAGGTTGGGCAGTTATTATCATCACAGGCAGGCTAAGCTCTTGATGGAGGGCAGCTATGAGGTAGGGCCTAGCGGCGCTGAGCGCTATTAGCTTATGCTTGCCTTTAGCGCTGAGTAGCTGTCCCACCAGTTGTCTATAGGCAGGCACTTCTTGGAGCAATGAAACCAAGCAAGATAGATTCATGGTATATGTTGTAGTATAGCAATGTTTTCCTTAGTTGTTGACCTTCTGTGGCGTGGTATAATTCGTAATGATGTGTTATCACCGAATAGTAGTTAAATTTGGCACAAGCCTCCTCACCTCGGGCACAGAGCACCTTGACCTGTCGGTTATGGCTAACCTGGCACAGCAGGTAGCCCAACTTCACCATCAGGGTAAGGAGGTAATAGTAGTTTCCTCAGGGGCTATTGCTGCTGGAGGGCAGAAGCTCAAGGGAGTTCAGCAACGTAAGAACACGCCTTTCAAACAGGTTCTGGCTTCAGTGGGGCAGAGCTATCTTATGCGTACTTATGAGCAGCTTTTCAGCCAGCATAATATAACTATAGCTCAGGCGCTGCTCACTAAACATGACCTCTCTGCCCGCGCTGGCTATCTGAATGCGCGCAATACCTTACTGGCCCTCGTTGAACTTGACATAATCTGCATTGTTAATGAGAACGATGTTGTTGCCCTGGATGAGATTGAGGAGCTTAAATTTGGCGATAATGATAACCTTTCAGCTATGGTAGCCAACCTGGTTGATGCTGACCTGTTAGTGCTGCTTACTGACACGGGAGGCTTATATACTGCTGACCCTCATTACAATCCTGAGGCTCAACTCATACGCCGAGTAGACAAGATTGATGCTGAAATTGAGCGTCTGGCTAGCAATACTCCTGAGCCTTTCGCTTTGTGTCATTCTGAGGGAGCAAAGCGGCCGAAGAATCTCGCTCAGGATAAACTCCGCGAAGGATACCGTCAGGGGATTGGAGGCATGGCAACCAAGATTGAAGCAGCTAAACTGGCTATCTCTTCGGGGGTGAGCGTAATCATTGCCGATGGGCGAGAGCCTGATATTTTAGCGAGAATTGATAAAGGGGAAGATGTAGGCACGCTTTTCCCTGCGCAGGTGAATAAAATGGAAAGCAAGAAGCGGTGGATGCTCAGCGGGCTGGCTTCCAAAGGCAGTGTGGTGGTGGATCAAGGTGCTGCCTTAGCTGTGAAGAAGCAGAATAAGAGTTTGCTTCCTGCTGGCGTTGTAAAGGTAGATGGTGATTTTCAGCGTGGTGATATCGTTAATATCCTGGATGAGAAAGGTGAGCATATTGGCTGTGGCATATCCAACTATAGCTCTGCTGATATGGCTGTTATTAAAGGAGCGCATTCCGATAGGATTATTGGCCTCCTGGGCTATGATTATGGCACCGAGACAATTCACAGGAACAATATGGTGATAGCGTAAATAGTATGAAAAAGAGTAACTTCGAAAGAATGTTTGAGGGGTGTAAGTGAATAGCCGCCTCAGAGAAATCTTTGAGGACCAGGAACTCAAAGCTAGGATATAAAGGAAATTGCCTTACCTGTTTAGTATTGCCGAGCTGGAAAGCTCACGAGCAAGAAAAATTGGAATGCAAGTGGGCTCGCTTAGGGAAAACATAATAATAGCGTTACTTATATACAAGTTTGGAGAGGAAAGCGTAGAAACTGAGATTCCCATCACTGAGCGAGAAGTTGACCTGAAGTTATTTGGGCAACCTGTTTCTATTAAGACGATTACAGGCAAGGGATTTACTGGAGTTAAGCTAATATGGGCGGTCGATGCTCAAAAAGCAAGGGAATTTCGTGAGAGTTACTATCCTTGCTATGATGCCTTACTTGTGCAGATTAATTGGAATGCTGCAGGTGGATTTTATTACTTACCTTTGGAGATTCAGAGGAAGGTATTTAGAGAGATTGGCAAAGAAAGATATATCAAGCTCCCGAAGCCAGGAACAAATCCCCGAGGCGTAGAAATTACTAAAGAGGCATTAGAAGCTTTAGTTACAGATAAGGACTCCAAAGCTATTGAGATATACTGGCAAAGAACGGAAATAGACTATAATCCATACAAGAGATGGGTTGAGCACTGGAGGGAGGAGTGAAGGAGAGAAGAGGCACTAAGACAACTTCATTCGGCTCACCAGGTCGGATAAATCATGATTCTACTCGATTCTATGCTAGCAAGCTCTATGAAAACTTGCCTAAAGAAGAAAAAGGCAAATATGTAGAGAATCCTATCCCTCCTGAATTTCTGGACAAGATATTTTGTAAATCGAGTGAAAAGATGGAAGAGTTGCCCGATAATAGCGTTCACTTGATGGTTACTTCTCCACCCTACAACGTGGGCAAGGAATACGATGAAAACTTAACGCTTGAGGGATATAAAGAATTTCTAAGAAGGGTATGGCAAGAAGTTTATAGAGTAATTGTGCCCGGTGGCAGAGCTTGCATAAACATCGCCAACCTAGGGAGAAAACCATATATTCCCCTTCACGCTTTTATTATCGAAGACATGCTTGAGCTAGGTTTTCTGATGAGAGGAGAGATTATCTGGAACAAGGCTTCAAGCTCCAGCCCTTCCACAGCTTGGGGAAGTTGGCTTTCCGCTGCTAATCCTACACTGAGAGATATTCATGAGTATATCCTGATTTTTTCTAAAGGAACATTTAGCCATAGGCAGCAACCGAGCAGAAATAGCACTATATCTAGAGAGGAATTCCTTGAATTCACTAAGAGTGTATGGACATTCCCTGCGGAGCAAGCAAGAAGCATTGGGCATCCTGCACCTTTCCCTATAGAGTTACCATATAGGCTTATTCAGCTCTATACTTACGAGGGAGAGGTTATCTTGGACCCCTTTATGGGGAGTGGGCAAGCAGGATTAGCGGCGATAAAAACGAAACGACATTATGTAGGCTATGATATAAAAGAGGAATATGTTAAGTTGGCGGAAAGGCGGATTAGGAGACTGAGCTATGTCCAGAATATCCCCGCTTTATTTGATTTTATAGTCAAAGAGGATAAGAGCGAATACGGGCATGAGGGTAGGGCAGTTTGAGGCTGAGAAGCAAAGTTCATAAGCTTGAAATCTTGATATAGATGTGGCCATCCGGCCACGCTATCTCAATAATATGGTGATAGTGTGAACATAATTAGCGTAGACCTCTCTTGGAAATCAACTAATAAAGGCCATAGGGCATTGGCTATAGTTGATCTGAATAAGAACATTGTGATTAAGACGGCCGAGAACGACGATGAATTGTTGCAGCTAGTCCAAGATAATACTGAACAGAAATCTATCATTCTTCTCGATATTCCAATAGAGGGTTGTGGCCAGATCAAGGTTAAGAAATTTCGACCTATTGATAAAGCTCTAGCCCGGCAAGGAATATGGATATTGCCAGCCTCTGGTGCCACAGACAGAGGAAAAAGCCTAAAGAGGCGTATACAAAGTACTAACCAAGGAAAGAAAATCATAGTTCAAGAGATATACCCTTATGCCATTTACAAGTTTCTAGCCTATCTGGAGAGCAATGGATTGCTTCTATGCCTTAGCTTGGGTAAATTCGATATTTTGCTCGGAGATGGATTTCGAAGATTTGTGCCACCGAAGTATAAAAGAGATAGGGAGAAAGGCAAGCGTGTAGAAAATATGAGATATTTATATTCTTTGTTAACGGATTCAGGCATTGGCTTGGAATTTTCGCCTCCGCTCGATTGTCCTGATTTCTCCTATACTTGGAATAAATTAAATAGTTTGGCTGATAAGTACGATGCTTGCCTGGGGGCAATAGTCGGCATATGCTGGGCTGAAGGTAGTCATTATGCATGGATAG
>CAZILT010000123.1:0-3413 GCA_964540185.1 uncultured Dehalococcoidales bacterium | reverse complement strand
GCCGATAGAGTAGGAGTAGCGGTAGGCTCATGTGCTGGCGGTCTGATTACTCACGAAAGGAACCTTTCGGCTCTCCGAGAGGAGGGGCCAGGCAGCGTTTCCCCCTTCTTTATCCCCGGATTTGTAGCCAATATGGCAGCGGGAGAGATCTCCATTGCCTTTGGTGCTAAGGGACCAAGCAAGTGTGTGGTTAGCGCCTGTGCCACCGGCAGCCATAATATCGGCGATGCCTTCAGGCTTATTCAATACGACGAGGCAGATGCCATGATTACCGGAGGAAGCGAAGCCTACATTATCCCCATAGGAATCGCCGGACTTAACAGGATGCGAGCCATATCCCAAAGAAACGATGAGCCACAAAAAGCATCACGCCCCTTTGATAAAGACCGAGATGGCTTTGTGCTGGGAGAAGGGGCTGGCATTATTATCCTGGAGGAGCTCGGCTCAGCTATGAAAAGAGGAGCCAGGATTTATGCCGAGCTTGCAGGTTGTGGCTCAAATATCGATGCTTTCCACATAACCGAGCCTGATTACCCAACTCAAGCGAAATGCATCAAGTTAGCTTTAAATGATGCTGCTATCTCAGCTAATGATGTCGGCTACATCAATGCGCATGGCACATCTACTATCCTCAACGATATAGCTGAGACCAAAGCTATCAAAGCTGCTTTGGGAGAGCACAGCAGAAAAGTACCTATAAGCTCCAATAAATCTATGATGGGGCATTTATTGGCAGCAGCAGGCGCCGTGGAAGCTATTTTCACCGTTCTGACCATGAGAGACAGCATAATCCCACCCACTATAAATTATGACACACCAGACCCTGAATGTGACCTGGATTACGTCCCCAATGTGGCCCGTAAGGCAGAAGTGAATACGACCCTGTCAAACTCCTTCGGCTTCGGTGGATTTAATACTACCCTTGTGTTCAAGAAATTCAACCAGTAGCCTGTATTGCTTTCCTATGTATAAGCCTATAGTGGCTCTTAGTTATCAGTCCCCTTCCCCAATCAGCGCTATAGTCAAGCAACCTGGCCCCAAATATGTTCCTATAGTTGGGCCACATCTTGATTTATATATCTGTCCCTGGGGAAACAATGGAGCTAGACGTTCAGCCAACACTTCCAACTCATCGGAGGTAGTGGCATGAGCTACAGCCATCTCCTCAATGTGATGAAACTTGCTGGCTAATTCACATAGCCTATCTGTTGCCTTGGAGCGACCACGCGCCCTTCCCACGGGATATACCTCACCATTCTGAATAGTCAACAGCGGTTTTATGTTAAGCGCTGAACCTAATAACGCCTGCGCTTTACCTATGCGTCCCCCCTTATACAGATAGTCCAGCGTGTCTACCATGCCAAAGCAGTGTGTCATGGGAACAGTTTGAGCTAGCATAGCTGTGATTTCATCCAAGTTTGCCCCACCCAATGCTGCCTTAGCAGCAGCTATGACTACAAGCCCCAACCCGGTAGTTGCCGAGAGGGAATCAATTACTTCCACTCGGCAGCTCACCTTCATACCACTCTTGCCTAGTAAGGCGGAGTTATATGTGGCGCTGAGCTTGGTAGAGATATGGATAGAGATGATCTCATCGGTTTCAGCAGCTAGCCTCTCATAAGTCTCTATAAATGCACCTGAAGATGGGGCTGAGGTTTTGGGAAGTTCAGCTTCTGTTGCTAGCCTATGGTAAAACTCGTCAGCGCTGAGATCGACTCCATCCTGATATGTTTCTTTACCAAAGTGAACATATAAGGGTATTACCGTGACTCCTAGCTCCTGAGCTACTTCGACAGGAATATCGGATGTGCTATCAGTTACAACTTTAACAGTCATATGTATCCTCCTTCATCTAATACTTCAATAACAGATCTATACTATCCTGCAAATTCTTCTCATTGGGGAATGCTCCCACCTTTATATACCGAATTATACCATGACTGTCTATAAAGAAGGTGTTAGGGATGTATCCTGTGGCATAGCTTGAAGCCACCTGACTATTTTTATCCAGGGCAACGATAAAGCTCACTTCACTGTCGCCGAAAAATTCTCTCACCTGTGAAATGCCATCTTCGATGTTAACAGCCACAATTGTTATTCTACCACTGTACTGCTTAGCTGCTACATCAAAATAGGGCAGTTCCGCCCGGCACGGGGGGCACCTAATAGCCCAACAATTGAGCACCACTGGCATCCCTTGTAGGTCGGACAAAGTTATCTCTGCACCCGTCATGGTTGCGATGGTAAAGTCTGGTGCCCCAATCTCATCCTCCAGCGCTATTAGACCCAATTCCTCAGTCGAGCTAGCTGGACTAGAAGAGCTACAGCCTACAAGGCCTCCAGCTAAGATACACACCATAATGAATAAGCTCGTTCCTAATAGCCAAGTCCTCAAATGTCTGTTAGTCATGGTAATCAACCTCCATATCATAGAGAGTGTTTACTAATTGGCCAAAATGTCACTCTGAGCCCCTCGCTTCTTGTCATTCTGAGGGAGAGAAGCAAGTCCTGAACGAAGTGAAGGAACTGGATCTCCTTTGTTTCACTCAGGATAAATTCCGAATCTCGCTCAGGATAAACTCCGCGAAGAGTCTAAAAGAGATTCTTCGCCCATGGGGCTCAGAATGACAAATAGGGTTGCTAAACAACCTCCATTCATAGATTGCTGATATAGCCTAGCTTACCGGTCAACATCAGAATTCCTATGCCAATCAATAAAACTGCGCTTACTACCGAGGTAGCAAAGGCATGTCGGCTAAGCCATTTGATATAGCGAGAGGCTGCCCCTATTGTCAAACCCACCCCGATGAAAGGCAACCCTAATCCTAGACAATAAGTAAGCAGCAGATAAATTCCCTGCCCTACCGTCCGCGAGGTTGAGGCAAGGGCCAGTATTCCTCCCAATACAGGTCCGACACAAGGAATCCAGCCAAGGGAAAATATCGCTCCTGTTGACAGGGACCTCAAATAACCTGTGCCCTTGGCTTGATTGAAGCTCAGCCGCTTCTCATAATTGAGCCAGGGTAATTTTGTAGCAGCTAATAAGAATAAGCCAAATATGATTAGTAACACACCAGCAATATTACCCAATAGTCTAAAGGGTGCCATGGCTCCCAATAATCCCAGCGAGGCTCCCAGAGCAGTGTAAACTAAGGAAAAACCAACTATAAAGCTAATGGTATGGAAGATTATGTGCCTCCTGTCCGGAGGGGCCGAAGTGAGAATCGACATACCAGCTATGTTGGCCAGGTACACTGGGACCAAGGGCAACACACAGGGTGATAAAAAAGAGAGTATCCCGGCAACAAAAGCTACGGGGAAAGTTATATTTAACATCGATTAAAATCCTATTATAATATAATTTGCTATAATATCTTCCTTGCTTTTGGGGCTGTAGCTCAACTGGGAGAGCG
>CAZILT010000122.1:0-11113 GCA_964540185.1 uncultured Dehalococcoidales bacterium | reverse complement strand
GGTATAAATCATTCTATTTGATAAATTTACAGCAACCTCATAGTTTTGATAGGCATTTCTTACATTAAATAGGATAGCATTGTTAATATCTCTGAGATTTATCCATGTTTCTAATTTTTTTCTGGGATAACAGTCTGTGCCATGAGCAGTGGCAATCAGTTTTACATCTTTTCCCATCACTAATTCTTCGATAATATGCCCTCCGCCATATCTGAATTCGCCGGGGTAGATTTTATTTTTGGGGTCGTCCTCGGGGAGGGCAGTTGCCCCGAGAAAGATATCTACGGCTGCTAGTCCTGTATAAACCGGAACATCGTTGAGATAGGCATTGCCACCGCCGAGTTTTATTCTGGGCTTAGAGTGCCCGATATTAAGAAAGACACCTGAAGAGCACATAGGGCTAAAAGTGCCGGTAGTAACTATATCAATTTCCTCTGCTGCCTTGCTTACGCCTTTTCCCCTGGCGATGCCAATCACCTCTTCAGCAGTTACTACCACTGCTTTTCCACGTTTAATTTTCTCGTTGATTTCAGCGATTGTCTTTGACATAATAATTCTAGCAACCCCGCTTGTCATTCTGAGCCCTTCGCTCCCTGTCATTCTGAGCGTAGCGAAGAATCTAGAGACCCTGCACTATCGTTTAGGGTGACAATCAAAATCTCCTTGACATAATAATTTTAGCCTTGTTTCAGTAACTCTATAGCCAGTTGGGCTGCCTTTCTCCCAGATAGCAGCATGCCACCAAATATTGGTCCCATCCTGGGAGAACCGAAGACCGCCGTCGCTGCCATGCCAGCGACTATCAATCCAGGATAAACCTCCTGAGTATTTTCGCGAACCTTTTGTTCAGCTACCTTAGTCCACATAGACTTCTCTCCAACTATACCCCCCGTTGCTGTCCTTAGCTTACCTCCTACCTTTCCTGTTACCATATGGCAAATCTCGCAACCATGTCCAGTGGCATCTATCACTAACTTTGATTTTACAGCCAGAGGGTCTATAGGTAACTTTGCCATTTGAGCAGTGCTCCAGTTTAGCACCAAGCCGCTGACCCTGTCAGCCTCTCTGATAATCACATCTTCAACACTTATTAAGTTAAACACCTTGGCTCCTGCTTTTACGGCTAGAGAACAAAGAGTTGAGGCTAACTCTACAGCATTGGCAACATAATAGCCCTGTTGGTATTCGGTGGTGGTAATGCCAAATTCATCCAGGATTTCTTTACCCTCATCCTGAACTACAATCTTGTTGAACATCATGCCGCCTCCCCATATACCACCTCCGACGCTTAACTTCCTTTCAAAGATGGCTGTTTTTACCTGTTCCTTTGCCAGGTAGTAAGCGGCAGTCATTCCTGCCGGGCCAGCACCTGCTATAGCCACATCGAGCTCCATCGCGTCAAGCAGGTCTTTTATATAACTTTGAGTTATGGCTCTAGAAATAATGACTTCATCCATTGGCTATCTCCTCTAACAAATATTGCGGCTATTTGACCAGCGATGCCTAAAGCAGTGCTGATTAGTATACTCCTTTCACAACTTGATTTTCTAGCATTGATTGTTTTATTCGATGATGACAGCAGTATCACCGCACTTTGGACTGTATTGTCTTTAGCTGGGGTAGATGAGACAGGTGTAACAAAACTAAATGGTGCAGCATTTGGTTTCTCCTTTTTGTCTATAGTTGAGATGAGGACGGTACATCTGGGTGCCAGAATTTGGTAAAAGTTTTCTGTCTCTACTTACATGTTTCCTCCTTCTCTTATTTAAAATTTATAACATTGAAAAACACCAGCCCAAGACCAGAGCCATTACAGCAATTACCGTTAGATAAATAGCCATGGTCTTGCCACCGAATTCTTTCCGTAACACCAGGATAGTTCCCCAACTGGTGATGGGCCCCACTAGCAGAAGTACCATCCCGGCGCCGATGTTCATTCCCTGTGATATGAAGGCATCCACCAGAGGAACGCTGGCTGTAGAGCAGATATACATCAAAAGTCCGAAGACGAGACTGAATAAATATCCCAATCCGCCACTGAGGTAACTTCCTACAAATTTCCCTATGGGGGCAATGGCTGCCACCAAAGCTGCTAAAGCCAGGCCCAGAAGCAGTTCGGGGCCAATCTCCTTCACCATGTCCACAAAGGCATACCTGAAAACAGAGAGCAATCTTTCCTTGGCACCCTTCACATGCTCGCCGGCATATTTCTGAGCTTCCTTTTCAAAGGTCGCCTGGCAATGGGGAGAACAGAAGTAGTAGCTCCTGCCTTCATACTCACTTGTTAATCCTTTTTCGGTATCTACGCTCATGCCACAAACGGGGTCTGTAGTAATCTCTGCTTTCTGAAGAGGACTTGCCGGACCCTTGGACTCAAACTTGATAAGGTTTCCGATAGTACCCATAACTAACCCCATCAAAATCACGGCAAAGAATATGAACCCGGTGAACTTTATCCCCAGCAGGGCATAGCAAACCAGAAGAGCGCTTATGGAGGTAGCCGGAGTCGCTACCAGGAAGGCTAAAACTGGGCCTAACCGCGCCCCCTTCTGGTGAAGGCTTACTGCTATCGGAAGTGAGCCGAAGCAACAAATGGGAAGAACTGTGCCGACCAGGGTGGAATAAAGAATAGGCCTTATTCCCTGTCCTCCGAGATGTCTTTCTACTAACTCCGTGGGGACAAATTCATGGATTAAGCCGCTCAGGAAAAATCCTATGGCTAGAAAGGGAAGTACTTCAATAAAATAATCCTTAAATACGATGAAAAACTGGACTAGCAACTATTCTACTCCCTTGATGTCGTCATCGGCGTGTTGAATCTGTGGCTGATAAAAGAACCCCCTTGTCTTTTTACACAGCCATACCAAAAAGAGCATGAAAGGGACTTCTGTCAGAACTCCAACAACTGTAGCGAGCGCTGCGCCTGAAGAAAGCCCGAAAACAGTCGTTGCCACGGCGACGGCTACCTCAAAGTGATTGCTTCCGGCGATTATCGCCGTTGGTGCCGCATCCTCATAGGAAAGGCGGATGGGTTTAGAGATGAGGTAGGTGAGGGCAAAGACAAGAAGGATATTACAAAATATCCCGATGGCAATCATGCCCACAGCGGCGGGAACTTCAGTAATTACGCCTCCCTGCAGGCTGAATAAGATCACCAGGGTGATGAGGAGAGCGATTATGGAGACGGTGTGCAGAGGAGGAACGAGCTTCGTTTCAAACCATAGTATTCCCCTCCGCTTAATCGCCTGCGTTCTGGTGAAGTAGCCACATAAGAGGGGAAGGCAAATATAGACCGCTACCGAAAGGGCTATCGTTTCCCAGGGCACAATAATTCCCGAAATTCCTAGGAGGAACTGAGCCAGCGGAGCATAGAGAACCACCATCGATAGCGAGTTTATAGCGGTCATTACCAGGGTATGTCCCATATCCCCCTCTGCCAGATAGCTCCACATCAAAACCATAGCGGTGCAAGGGGCAACCCCAAGAAGAATCATTCCCGCCCTGTATTCTTGAACAAGTTCGGGCGATAGGAAGCCTTTGAAGACCACGCCCATGAACAGCCAGGCAAAGAAAGCCATGGTGAAGGGCTTTATGGCCCAGTTGGCAACAAGAGTGGTAATTATTGGCTTTGGGGTTTTAGCTGCCGTTACTACCTGGCTGAAATCTATCTGCACCATTATGGGATAGATCATCAGGAATAAACAGATAGCCACAGGTATGGAGACATAGGCAACGGTTAGCCCACCTAATATATCGGAGATGTGAGGGAAAACCTCTCCCAGTCCTATGCCAGCGCCGATGCAAAATGCTATCCACAGGCTCAGATATTTCTCCCAAATTCCAAGTTTTCTCTCTTTTTTTCGAGCCATTTTTAACTTAATTCTCTTACTTATATGCTTTCACAGTGAGACTCAAGAGCTTCACCTTTTCCATGTCTTCAGGGTTCTCCATATGAAACTCTCCGTTAGGAACTATTTGCAAATCATGAAAACCAACCTCCCTTATTTTCCCCAAGTATTCCTGCTGCTCTAATGCCCCGGCAATACAGCCGGCCCAGGCATCAGGGTCATTCTTTATCCCCTTGGGAAGTGCTCTCTCAGAAACTACATCAGAGACTACGAGTCGTCCCCCTGGCTTCAGGACTCGGTAAGCTTCCTGGAAGACTTTAGATTTATCCGGAGAGAGATTGATGACGCAGTTACTGATGATAGTATCCACTGATTCATCCTCAACAGGAAGCTTCTCAATCTCACCCAGGCGAAACTCTACATTCTCATAGCCATTGTTCTTGGCATTGGCATTTGCTTTATCAATCATCTCTTTGGTCATATCAACACCAAGAACCATGCCCTTGGAGCCGACCTTGTTAGCTGCGAGGAAAACGTCCATTCCAGCTCCCGATCCTAAGTCTAACACTGTCTCCCCTTCCCTTAACTCAGCAATAGATGTAGGATTGCCACACCCCAGTCCCATTGCCGCTTCCTCTGGGATACTTTCCAAATCTTCCTTCGTATATCCTATAGCTTCAGCTTGAGCCAAAGGAGTAACTCCACACCCGCAACTTGAGCAGCAGCTCTGTTGACCTTGCCTAGCTATTTGGGCATATCTCCCCTTCACTACTCGTTTGATTTCCTTCTCCTTTATAATTCACCTCCTGACATTTGCACAGCGCTAGCTCTCTCGTCAGGGCCTCGGTATTGATAATCAAGCTGGCTAATCTATCATCTGTAAGCTTATAGTAAACCTTTTGAGCTTCCTGCCTGTCCTTCACAACGTTGCAACCTTTAAGGGCTCTCAGGTGGAATGAAATGAGGGACTGCTCCTTATTTAGAGCCCTGGCGAGTTCACCAACACACTTCTCGTCATTGATTAATAGCTTAAGTAATTGAAGGCGCGTGGGTTCCCCAATGCACCTCAAAAATCTTGCATGTCCCTCTTCTGCTGCTATATGAGTCTCCATTTATATAAATATTAACTCATATACGAAGCGCAGTCAAAATTGCCAGTTGATGTGCTTGATGGGATTGCCAGTGAACCGTATTAGATTATAGGGAAACAGTACTAGATATATATCGTAGATCAACTAAACTGATGGAATCTTTCTAACTCCGAGTTAACTGGTAAGGGTTAACATGAACCATGACGTCCTGTACGTGCTCAATTTTGTTCAAAAGCTTATGTTTTACTTGGAAGGCAACTTTGTGGCCTTGTTCTACGGTGAAGTTGCTATCCACAGCTACCTCTATATCAATGGTGAAGATAGAACCGCGGGGATGTACCCTGACACTATCGATTGCTTTAACCTCATCAATCTCCAGGACTGCGGCTTTGATCCTATCCAAAACTGTTGGCTTTGGGCTTTCATCCATCAATATTCCAATATTAGAGCGGAGAAGGGTAAGGGACATCTTGATAATCAAAGCTGAGACAATAAGACCTGCTATAGGGTCTAAATATGAAAAAGCTAGTCTGGCTCCGAGTATACCAGCTAAGGCAGCCACTGATGAGTAAGCATCTGAGCGATGGTCCCAGGCATTGGCTATAACGGCGGGGCTGTTATTCTTCTTCCCTACCTTGAGTGTATAGCGAAATAGCCCTTCTTTTACTGCTATGGAGGTAACAGCCGCTATTAAAGCAATTGTGGCTGGAGGTTCAAAGTGTTTGTGGGCAATGAGCTGAATAGCGGAGATGCCGACAAAGATGCCGGTGGCGAGGATTATGAGGGCGACCAGGAAGGCAGCAATAGTCTCTGCATTGGAATGTCCGTAAGGATGACTCTTATCCGGTGGTCTTTCCCCAATGCGCAGGCCTATATAGACAACTCCTGTGGCAAGGCAATCGGACAGGGAGTGAATACCGTCAGCTATCATGGCGTAGCTGAAACCAAATATACCAGCAAGAAGCTTGAAAATTGCTAAGGCTATGTTGGTGATAAGCCCTATGAGGGTGCAGGTTTTAGAATCGAAAAGATTGATTTTTCTCATCCTGGTAGATTGCAATTGGATTAGCTACGTGGACATTTTCTTGGCTGTTGCATTACTGCTAGTGCACTATTACTCATTACCTTGGTGTATCCAGGCGATATATCCCCCACTCATATTTTTCACATCCTTGAATCCTTTTTGGCTGAGAATTCTTGCTGCCAGATAGCTCCTCAGGCCGGATCTACAATAAACTATTATTCCTCGAGTCCTATCCAGTTCACCCAATCTACCTCTGAGGTTGTCCAGTGGTACATGTTTCATACCTGAAATATATCCTTCATCTATCTCCTCGCTTGTTCTAACATCTAGGAATTGTGGACCTGATTTGCCCGAAGTTGTTCTTTTCCTTACCTCATTTGGTGTAACTGACTCTATTTCCTCTCTTAGGATGTTAGATGCTGCCATGCCAGCTATTACTACCGGATCCCTTGAGCTAGAATATGGCGGTGCATAGGCGAGATCCAAATCTTCTAGGTCCATGACTGTGAGTCCAGAGTATAGGGCAGACGCAAATACATCTATTCTCTTGTCCACTCCTTTCTCTCCCACAACTTGAGCACCCAAAAGCCTGCCGTTCCCTCTCTCTACAACAAGTTTTATAAAAAGTGCGGAAGCATCTGGATAGTAATTTGCATGGCTAGGCGAGTTGGTATATGAGACATAGTAATCTAGGCCAAGTGCTTTTGCCTCTTTTTCAGACAGGCCAGTTCTTGCTGCGGCAATGTCCATTACTTTAACAATGGATGTCCCGAGCACACCCTTGAATAGTTTGTTCCCCCCAGCGGCATTAGCACCTGCTACTCTTCCTTGCTTGGTTGCTGATGTGGCAAGGGGAATCCATGTCTTTTTCTTGGTCACTATATGTGTGCTCTCTGTCATATCTCCTACGGCATATATGTTGGGATCGCTTGTCTCTTGTCTCTCATTTACCCATACAGCACCCGTATTTCCTATATGAAGTCTAGCATCTTTAGCAAGACAAACATTTGGACGTACACCGATGGAGACTATCACTATATCCGTAGGGATCCTTGCACCTGAGTAAAGCTCTGCCTTTTCTATGAATTCCTCTCCTTGGAGTGCCTTGACCCCATCTTTTAGGTGCACAGAGACGCCTTTTTCTCTTAGATGCTTCGTTATAAATGAAGCCATATCAGCATCCATGGATGGCATGAGTTGGTTTAAAAGTTCTACAATGGTAACTTTAAGTCCACGCTTGGTAAGCGCCTCAACAAGTTCAAGTCCTATAAAACCTCCTCCAATTACAAGGGCTCTCTTGGGAGATCGCGTATTCAAATATTCTACTATTTCGTCCATATCAGGAATGCTTTGCAATTTAAAGACGTTCTTTGCATCTATGCCAATTATTGGTGGCATAATAGGATTGGCACCTGTGGCGAGGATTAAATTATCATAACGTTCCTTAAATACTTTTCCCTTTGTGAGATCGAGCACATCAACCTCTTTATTTAATCTGTTAATGGAGATAACTTCGCAATTTATCTTAGACTCCACGTTGAATCTATTCTTAAATACATCCGTAGTTTGGACAAAAAGTTTGTCTCTTTCCTTTATGTCGCCTGATATAAAGTAAGGAAGCCCACAGTTGGCGAATGAGATATATGGGCCCCTCTCAAACATAATGATATCAGCGTTCTCATCTTGGCGTCTTGCCTTAGCAGCAGCGCTTGCTCCCCCTGCCGTGCCACCAGCAATAACTATTTTCCTTGACATTTATAACTCCCTTCATATTCTTCTTATCTCTATTTGTGGTGTGGGTGGGGCTTATGGGTTTTGGCCTTGCAGTTTTTGTCTTAGAGTTCTTTTTTGAGTATCTTTTCCTTGAGGGTCTCCCACTGGGCTTTAGTGAGAATGCATCGGTTGTCTTTCTCTCCTACTTCCACCTCTGTGTCTGTTATCTTGATTACCGGGCAGCAGGAGCCCTTGGAGCATAGGCTTACGATTTTCATGGGTTTTAGCCTCCTTTTGTTTAAAAATTTAGCATCCCTACTGGCCCCACCCGCTGAAAAAGGCTGTGGCAGTATTTCGAACGGATAATCTCTTTTTACCTCGATTGCTGCAATGTTGGAGACTGACACCGGTGAAGTTACTGTGCCTTCGGCTTACAATGACATGATGTGGTGTCATCGCAATATACCTCTCACAATAACGTCAACTGCCTCTTCCTCATTTAATCCTCTTGCCATCAATGTTTGCATCTGCTTCTTATCTATGCTGCCTATAGCAGCTTCATGAGTAACCTTTGCCTGTTTATCAGTCACACATACGACCGGTATCGCCCTCGCTACCACCCCCTTTCCATTCACGATTTCAAGGCAGTCAACATGACCCCTGGCAAAAGGGGCATTACCATATGTTTCCCCCCTAACCACCGCTTTGGCATTATCATTTAACACCAGTCGACTTTTTGCTAAACCTTTTGCCTCTTTGCCCTCAAGGTGGATTTTCTCCATTATATTTATGTCATCTTCCTTTTTGCCAAAGACCTTTACTAAAAGCTCGTTTATGCTTTTCTCCTCACCAAAAATCTCAAAATCATAGTCCAACAGACCCACACAGCCTTCGATTAGGGTGAAGGTACTCTCCCAAATGCCTTTCTTACCTACTTTGATTTTTGCCTTTGGGATAACCTTGACCCCGCCGAACTCACCATGATAATGGGTTTCATGATAACGAAACTTGGCATTCTCTCCAATTCTTATATCGGCGTCCATTTTGTGTATTACATTGACCGCATTAGGGAAAATACAATGAGCGATCACATTTATCTCGCTGTTAGCCTGTGCCTCTATCTTCAATATAATCTCCTGTAGCCCATCCTTGGGCAACACGCCAAAACATAGGTGGACTGGGTGTTTAATTTTCGCCCCTTCCTCCACTAAAAAGTAGATATTAACACCGGTTTCTGTTTCCTCTGTCTCCATTTTTATCCCTTTGACCTCGTTAGTACTGAGGACTCTGTTTTTATGGATAACAAGGTTGCCTACTTCCTTGCTTTTCAAGGCATCTAGATTCCCACCTGCCTTACCATAGGTTTCGATCATTGCTTCATATTCTTTGACAACAATCATTTCTTAAGCCCCCTCATAAGCTGGCTCACCGATGTGGTCACATGTCCGGCAATTATCCTTGAACCAGTGACACATCTCCTCTGGTGCGCCGGTATTAATTACCCTTCCGGCGCACATCACAGAGACCCTAGTTGCTATTTCTACGCCTGTTTCACTATGCGTGATTAAAAGCACCCCGGATCCTTGTTTACTCATTTCAACTATCCCATTCATTATATGGGGCAATGAGACTACATCTATGCCCGAGTCGGGCTCGTCTAAAATAGCCACTTTCGGCTTCATAGCCAGGACGGAGGCAAGCTCAACCCTCTTTCTTTCACCTCCGCTCAGGCTCACATCAGCGGCTCGATTTAGATATTCTGCCGGGGAAAGGCCAACCATCCAGAGGTAACCTTCAATCTCACTTGGGCTTAAATCCTTATTCAGGTTCACGTATTCTCTTATGCCAAGCCCCTCAAATCTTGCCGGTTCTTGCCAGCCTAGGGTTATTCCCATCCTTGCTCTCTGTGAAACTGTGCACTTGGTGATATCTTGACCTTCAAATATTATGCTCCCCTCATCTGGGTAACTTATCCCCATTATTAAGTTAGCCAGAGTTGTCTTTCCAGTTCCATTTACCCCCAATAAGCCGTGTATCTCTCCCTCCTTCACTTCCAGATTTAAACCATTAATTACAGGCTTGCCATTTAACGTTAATTTAAGTGCCTTTATTTCTAGCATTTGCTTACTCTCCTTTGGTTTCAATCGCCAATGGCACTACCTTTTGCAAGCAGCGCAATTGATAGCAGAGCAGGTGCTGCAAGATGACCTTCCGCCAATCGAGGCAGATACTTCCTCCATGCCTTTAGAATGTGAAGCGAAAGAGGAGAACATTCGCTTAGCCTCGCTATGGCAATGCGGGCAAGGGACAATTTTGTTTGGCTGAGATAAGGGACGAAGTAATTCAAACTTTAATTTGCAATTAGGACAAAAATATTCATAAATAGGCATTTTTACCTCTAAACCTTCCTTTGTAGGTCTTCATCTGCTGCAAGAATGGCAAATAAAATACCCCTTTGGTATCTAGGTCTCCCGGCTGACTCGGTTTTCTAACCTCTTCCTTATAGCATAGTCCTTTGATTAGATGGCAATCACTTCCTTAACTTCGGGCACTTGCTCTTTAAGCGCACGCTCAATTCCCTGCCGCAGGGTCATGGTTGCCATTGGACAGCCATCACAGGCACCGCTGAGTTTAACCTTGACCACACCGCTGCTGACATTTACCAGCTGGACATCACCACCGTGTGCTAGTAAGGCAGGCCTTATTTGCTCCAGTGCTGCTTCTATCTTCTCTCGCATAATTTCATTTTCCTTCCAATGTTCCAATTTTTAGTGGTTGTTTTTCTTCGCTTTCCCCCCTCGTCCCTGGCCTCTCCATTAAATCCAGCAAAGTAGTTGACTTGAGCACCTGGTTTATCGCTTCTGTTATCCTCTGCCAGAGAATGCGGGTGGCACAGACATCGCTATAGGGATAAGCCTTGGGGTCATCTACACATTTCACCAAGGCAAGTCTTCTCTCCAGGATTTGAACTACCTCATCAAGTCTTATTCGCCTTGGGGGTTTAGCTATAACGAATCCACCTTGAACCCCTCGGGTGGTTCTTATTAGACCAGCTACCTTGAGAGGAATGAGGATATGTTCCAGATAGTCCTTTGAAATCCGTTGCCTTTCTGCAATGTCTTTTAGTAGAACCGGGCCCTCGTCACTATGCTGTGCTATGTCTAGCAACGCTCTGACTCCATATCTTGTCCGCGTAGAAAGCTTCATCTCTAATTCTACCATTGTTGACTAAATTAGTCAACAATGGTACATTATAAATCAATATTTAAGGAATGGCAAGCGCCTTGTTTGAAATTCTTGGGACAAGTCAAGCTAGTATGCCTAAGTCTATTAAATATCTATAGCAAGGAGGGCTCATGTTTAAAACAGGCAAAACCGGGCAAGAGAAGCTGACAACGGAGCGAGGGACTAGGGATAAATTCCCTCATTTGCTTTGT
>CAZILT010000121.1:0-2723 GCA_964540185.1 uncultured Dehalococcoidales bacterium | reverse complement strand
ATTTCGGCCTTGCGGCCATCTCTTTTCAGGTACAGCTAGACTTTAGCAATACCCCGGGCTGTGATAACGCTACCCTTTGCGACAAAGCCTACTCAGCATATCAGCTTTTCAACTCGCAGCTCCCAGGTCCATTCCAACCTGACGTAAGTATCGGCTCACACCTTACCCGACTCTCTGAACTCCGCCCTAAACTGTACTAGTCCTGTTCCCAGCCTTTACCTATATTTTATTGTGCCTATTATATTACATGCAGGGGTTAAAATTTGTCAATAGCGCAAATTAGAGGCTGTTTAGTAATCCCTTTCGGGTTCTTCGCGGAGCCCGTCCTGAGCATTACAAGATTCTTCGCTACGCTCAGAATGACAGGAGGAATAGCTCAGAATGACAGTAGGAAGAGCTCAGAATGACAGCTTCCATTGTCACCTTGAGCGAAGCGAAGGGTCTCGGTTCTTCGCCTGCGGCTCAGGATGACGGGAGGAAGAGCTCAGAGTGATATTTTTAGTAGTTAATAAACACTCCCCAAACCGAGCTGTGGTAGGCCGTGAGGGATTCGAACCCACGACACCCTGATTAAAAGTCAGGTGCTCTGCCAACTGAGCTAACGGCCCAGGATTTCACCGTCTGTAGCTAATAGATTGATTATGATAGTCAAATTACCGTGGAGATTAAGATTCTGAATTTTTTTGCTCTACTATCAACAGGTTGGAAATGTAACAGGCGAAGGCGGGATGAACATCACAAATATAGCCACCATCAACCGCGTCGACGGAAAAAGCTATCCGGCCTGGTTTTTTGATCGGGTCGCCAAATTTGCTCAGCCCTGTTTCATTCCAGGGCATATTATGACCCAGTATCTCAAGGAAACCCCTAACATCCCTGGATTCCTCCAGTACCACCTCGAAGGGCAGCTGATGCGCTAGTTTATCCAGCTGCTCTGCCTTCAACTTTATCCGCATGCTATTAAAAATTATACTTTGCTATGCCTGGAGTGTCAATAAACTCTCCTCCGCCATCCCAGGACAGCCAGGGCGCTGAGCCCAACTCCGGCGATTGCCGCTCCAGCCCAACCAATCAAGCACAGGCTGGTAACAATTGCACCGGCGATGACCACCCCGGCCATAATAGAAAGAAAGGCATACCGGAACTTTAAGCCAAGCAAGAAGGCAGCAATCGAGCCTGTCCATGCGCCGGTTATCGGGAGAGGGATGGCTACGAATAGCATCAGCCCAATTCTGGCGTATCTCTCAATAGCCTCTTCCCTCCGTCTGGTACGCTCAAAGACCCAATTAACCAGCCTCCGTCCTATTTCCACCCGGCTAATCATCCCAGCTAGAGAATCTAAAAACAGTAAAAGTACAGGCACGGGCAGTAAATTGCCAATAATAGCCAGGAAAAAGGCCCTGTACCAGGGCATGTGGAACACGTTTATGGCCACCGGCAAAGCTCCCCGCAGCTCCAGCACAGGCAGGGCCGATATGATAACGATTGTTAACTCATGAGAGATGTTCCAGCTAAGAAATTCTTCTATCATAATTGTTGATTGGCTATTATATCACCTGGGATTGTTTAGCAGCCCCTTTTGTCATTCTGAGCCCTATGGGCGAAGAATCTCTATCCCCCGGGATTGTTTGCCCGGCTTGTTTACTTTATAATGCCTTAGCTAAGGGGGTAAACAGAAGCCAGCATGCATATCAGCAATCACAGGATTTTAACCGCCATTATTGCCGCTACCCTGATTCTATTCCCACTGGTTATGTTTACCGGCGGTATTCCACGCATCATTCTCGGACTTTGCCTCGTCCTTTTCTTTCCCGGCTATACTCTATTATCAGCCCTTTTCCCGGCTGAAGGCGCCCTTGGCAGCATTGAGCGAATAGCGCTGAGCTTTGGCCTGAACCTTGCCGTGGTGCCTCTGATAGGGCTTATACTCAATTATACCCCCTGGGGTATCACACTCTATCCTATCCTCATATCAATCACTCTTTTTATCCTGGTTACCTCTGCTGTTGCCTGGCACCGACAGCAGAGATTATCTCCCGAAGAGCGTTTCCATGTTGTCTGCAACCTTAAATTGCCCCAATGGGCCAGGATGGGCACTTTAGATAAAGGCCTATCCATCGGCTTAATAGTAGCCATTGTGTCTGCTCTGGGCTGTCTGGGCTATGTCATCGCCAATCCAGGGCAGGGCGAGAACTTCACCGAGTTCTATATCCTTGGCACGGAAGGAAAGGCAGAGAATTATCCCAGAGAGGTTGTAGTTGGTGAGGAAGCCAGGGTGACCCTGGGTATAGTCAACCACGAGCACCAGCCAACAAGCTACCAAGTTGAGGTACGAATAAATGGGGTCAAGGATAAGGAAATCTACACTGGCATATTATCTCATGAAGAAAAGTGGGAGAAAGAGGCAAGCTTTACTCTGAACAAAGCTGGACCCAATCAAAAAGTGGAGTTCTGGCTATATAAAGGCGAGGAAAGAAAACCCTGCTTCGAAGAGCCACTCCATCTTTATATTGATGCTAATAACGGTAGTTAAATCTCAGTTCTCCAACCGGAGGATGTTTACTAATTGGCCAAAATGTCACTCTGAGTCGCAGGTGAAGAACCTAGTCCCTTCGCTCCGCTCAGGGTGACAAGGAAAACCGTCATTCTGAGCCCCTTGCTTATTATCATTCTGACCCTGAGTCGCAGGTGAAGAACCTAGTCCCTTCGCTCCGCTCAGGGTG
>CAZILT010000120.1:0-3167 GCA_964540185.1 uncultured Dehalococcoidales bacterium | reverse complement strand
TTTGTGGTAGCTAGCTCCTCGGTAGAGGACCTGAGTTTAGTCGGGCAGAGAAGTAAGTTTATAGCTAGGTCTGGTGGTCTGGGTGGGAGGTGGCGGAAGCATGGGAAGAAGGGGAAAGATTTAAATATTTTTGTGCCTGTGGGGACTGTGGTTTCTGTTAGGGCTGAGCCGGAAGAGGAAAAATTTCTAGCTGATTTAACTACTCTTGGCCAAAAGGTCCTGGTAGCTAAGGGAGGTAAGGGTGGATTGGGTAATGTGCATTTTGCCACAGCGATAAATCAGGCTCCCAAGATAGCTGGCAAAGGGGAATCGGGTGAGGAGCGCCAAGTTATCATGGAATTAAAGATTATCACGGATATGTGCATTATTGGATATCCTAATTCAGGTAAATCCGCTTTATTATGTGCTATATCAGGAGCTAGACCTAAAGTAGCAGATTATCCTTTCACTACGCGCCAGCCGTCCTTTGGGGTTATTCGAGGCAGTTGGAGGGACTTTGTAGTCGCTGAAATACCAGGGCTTGTCGCCGGTGCTCATATTGGTAAAGGTTTGGGGTGTGAATTTTTGCGCCATACTGAAAGGACCAAACTATTAATTTTTTTATTGGATGGCACTTCATCGACCATTAGCGGCGACTTCATTAAGCTAAATGAGGAATTGGCCCAGTATAAGGTCAATTTATGCCAGAAACAAAAAATTATAGCGGTAAACAAAGTGGACTTGCCGCAGGTCAAAGCCCAGTTGCCTGATATCAAGCAGGCTCTTGCTTCATTTGGGGTGTCTGTTTTCCCTATTTCAGCAGTTAGTGGAGAGGGCGTGTTACAATTTACCACTAAGGCTATTGAAATGACCAGGCAGGTGAACCAAGAGAAGGAAACAGTTTTGTCACCCGAAGTAGCGCTATTTCATCCCCGACCTAAGAGGTAAAACGATGAGAATAGGCATTCTTGGCGGCACATTTGACCCTGTTCACTTAGGACATCTCATTGTAGCCGAGGAAGTAAGGATAAAACTAGGACTCAGCAAAATTCTTTTTATACCCGCAGGGCAGCCGTGGCTTAAGCCCAACCATAGTATTTCTCCGGCAACGCACCGGGTAGAAATGGTGCGTCGAGCTATTACCTCTAATCCTTACTTTGAACTTTGTACTCTGGAAATGGAGCGCTCTGGTCCTTCTTATACTGTAGATACTATAGCTGCTCTTCGAGACCAACTGGGTGCGCAGTCGTTCTTCTTCATTCTTGGTAGTGATACTCTTACTGAACTTCACTTATGGAAAGAGCCAGCTAAACTGGCGCAGATGTGCCAAATAGTAGTTGTTCCCAGAGTGGGCTTAAGCTTACCGGACTTAAACTCTTTAGAAGCATCTATTCCTGGGGTGATTGATAGGATTATTCAAGCTGATGTGCCTATCATTGATATTAGCTCCTCGGACATACGGCGACATGTAGCTCAGGGGAGGTCTATTCATTATTTGGTGCCTGATGAAGTGGAGAGGTATATAGCTGAACAGAAGCTGTACCGTCATGACAGGGCATAGGGCGGCAAAGCAGGTTCTTAGATATCCAGATTCTTCACAGTTTGAGCATGTGCCTGAATGAAGTTCTTGCGAGGCAGAACCTCGCTACCCATTAACATGTGCAATACTTGGTCGGCGGCTATAGCATCTGCTATCTCTACTTTAAGCAAAGTCCTGGTGGTGGGGTTCATTGTTGTATCCCATAGCTGTTCGGGGCTCATCTCACCCAGGCCTTTATAGCGTTGAACCTCTAGTTTATCCCTGTCTAACTCTTTAGTTTTCCTTTCCTTTTCTTGTTCAGAGTAGACCCAGAATTGCTGTTTACCAGATTTTATGCGGTAAAGAGGTGGCTGAGCTATGAAGAGGTATCCCCCGTTAATTAGCTCTACCATATGGCGGTAGAAGAAGGTGAGAAGCAAGGTGCGAATATGGGAACCATCAACGTCAGCGTCGGTCATAATGATTATTCGATGATACCTGAGCCTGGCAAGGTCGATTTCTCCATTAACATTTGCCCTTAGCGCTGTAACGATAGCTCTTAGCTCTTCATGTTCTATGATCTTATCTTTAGACGCTTTCTCTACATTAAGTATTTTACCTTTGAGCGGGAGGATAGCTTGAAAGCGGCGATCCCGTCCCTGCTTAGCTGAGCCACCGGCTGAGTCACCCTCAACCAGGTACAGCTCACATAACGCCGGGTCTTTCTCTGAGCAATCGGCTAGTTTCCCTGGCAGCGTGGATGCTTCGAAGCTACTTCTTTTAAGGACGAGGTCGCGAGCTTTGCGCGCTGCTTCTCTAGCTTTGGCTGCGGTGAGGCATTTCCCTATGATTGCCCTTGCTTCTTCAGGATGCTGTTCAAAGTAGAGAGATAAATTATCCGCTACCGCAAATTCAACCTGGCTTCTTACCTCAGGATTGCCAAGCTTTGTTTTGGTTTGCCCTTCAAACTGGGGCTTAGGAAGTTTCACAGTGATAATGGATACTGACCCCTCACGGACATCATCACCAGTTAAGTTAGGTTCAGTATCCTTGATGAACTTGTTTTTCCGGGCGTAATCATTGAGGGCGCGAGTTAGTGCTGAGCGAAAACCAGTCAGATGGCTGCCCCCATCTCTAGTATTGACGCAGTTAGCGAAGGAGAAGCTGGCTTCCGTGAAGCTGTTATTGTACTGAAGGGCTGCTTCGATTATGGTGGAGTTGACTGTAGCTGAAAGGTAGATGGGGTGGGGGTGGATAACTGGCCTATTTCTATTCAGGCGGTGAACGAAAGTAGCTATGCCTCCCTCAAAATAGAAGGTTTTCTCCTGCCCACTGCTGTCATCTTTAAGAGATATTTGCACCCCTTTGTTCAAAAAGGCTAGCTCTCTTAGTCGCTGGCAAGTTATATTAAAGTCGTAGTTCAGATATTCAAAGATTTCTTCATCCCTAATGAAAGTGATTGTAGTGCCTGTACTGGTGGTGTCACCCACTGCTTGCACCGGTCCTGTGGGAATACCGCGCTGGTACTCTTGGAGGTAAATTTTGCCTTGGCGCCTAATCTCGACTCGGAGCCAGGAGGATAGGGCGTTCACTACTGAAGCCCCGACACCGTGTAAACCGCTGGATATGTTATATACAGATCCCCCGAATTTAGCACCGGCGTGGAGGC
>CAZILT010000119.1:0-5653 GCA_964540185.1 uncultured Dehalococcoidales bacterium | reverse complement strand
TGAAGCTTTCCAGTCTTGGTTGCAAGGTGGCAGGTAATTATGTAGCGAATAAAGCTGATGCTGATAATGTGGTGGAAACTATAGTCCGCCTGGGTAGGGAAGCTATAGCAGTAGGGGCTGATATTCGGGATGGAGAAGCAGTGAAAGCTATGATGCAGCAGGTAGTTGATAAGTGGGGTAAGATAGACATCTTAGTAAACAGTGCTGGCATTACCAGGGATACTTTGTTACTGAGAATGTCTGATGATGACTGGGATGATGTTATGAATACGAACTTGCGAGGAGCTTATTTATGCACTAAGTTTGCCCTGCGGTCTATGATAAGGCAACAGTGGGGGCGCATTATTAACGTTGCCTCCATTGCTGGCTTAATAGGTAATGTGGGGCAAACTAATTATGCTGCCTCCAAAGGCGGGTTGATTGCCTTTACCAAGAGCGTAGCTCGGGAGGTAGGCTCTCGTAACATAACCGCAAATGCAGTGGCACCAGGCTTCATTAATACCCAGATGACACAAAAATTACCTGACGAGGTGAAGAAATCAATTCTGGCAATGACATCACTGCAGCGCATTGGCGAGCCAGAAGAAGTGGCTGAGCTGGTAGCTTTCCTGGCTAGCGATAGGGCTGGCTATATCACCGGGCAGGTCGTCTGCATAGACGGCGGAGTATCTACCTGACCATTTGCTATTGTATAAGGCATACATTATCGCCAAGTCCAACAAATTCCACTTAGTAGCCTAACTCAGCGTTCACTTGATTAAACCTTGGTGTTTAAATCTTGGACTCAGGGTAGCCTCCGAATTCAAGATTCAACTTTAGGTTTTGGTTTAGAGATATTGATATCCCTTCACAATTATACGGATATAGGGTGGAATATTCTGCTGCTGGTTAGGTCGTTCAGGAAATTTTTGAGCCCAGCTACATATTCATCTACTTCGCGGCGATCAAGTTTTATTACTTTGCTGGCTATTTCCTGGCAATAATTGCAATGAGCGCATTCGGAGAGGCAATCCTGCTTCTTGAAGAAGTCAATAAAACCTTCTAGAGCCTGGTTATCAATGTAGACTTTTGGTAGCGGAGCTGCTGTAGCGATTTGTGTGTTGGGTGAACTGATATTAGCAAATTCAATTTTTGGGGTAAGGGCAATTAAAATATCGTATAGATTCCCCTGGTAATGTCGTGATGAATATGCCGTGGTGGCATTTATAATCCACTCTGTGGGCATTGCTCTGCCGCCGATTTTGAAGAAATCAATGCCTATTTCCTGGTAAGTAGTGAGGTCCTCAGGTCTTATCCAACGAGATTTAATAAGTTGAGAGGTATCACTAAGCCTGCCTAAAGTGCAGCGAGCTACGCAGTAATCCATATAGGAGCCATTAAGCGAATTCTGACTTTGAGTAGCATGTGCCACGGTATTATTATGATAGTACTCATAGGGACACTGATAGAGGCAAGCACTATTTGTCAATACACCAAGCTCACATTTTACTGCACTTCTAATCTCCTTGAGTAATTTGAAGTCTCGGTTTATGTTGGAGTGCAAGATAATAGAGTCAGCCCCCAGGGATTCAAAAAACCTAGCCCGTGCCACGCTGTCTACGTGAGCTATGGTTGACACCTCTACTTTAAGGTGGGGGAACCGACATTTTATAAGCTCTATTAAATATGGTATAGCTACTGTAACACAATCCACATTGGTATTACTGAGCCACTCCAGGTGTTGGAGTAACTCTTTATGAGTATCTTCATGCCACTCTATGTTATTGGTGCAAGGAGCATTGAGAAGGTAATTAAAGGTTAAGCCTGCGGAATGAGCTAGCTTGATATATTCTTCCGCTTGTTCTGTTGTCATTCGGTCAATATCGGGACCTAACATCCCACTACCCAGTATTGAGGTAGGCAAAACACCAAATATCTGAATATCTGCCTTAATCTGACTTAGAGGTGTTATTAAATTCGCATCCCAATTCGTTGGCACTAATAAATGCATATTTGCTTCACTTTGAGCAGGATATTCACATAAACTCTAGCGGGGGGATTTTCATAACACAATGCCTAGTTTTACGATATACTATATAGAGCAGGATAATTTGTCAATAGGGCAACGTCACTGTTTGGTTGCTATTTGTTAGGGGGTGATATGAATTCAAAACAGATAATGGAGGTAACTGCCACTGAAATGCCGCAAAAAACAGCTATTGTCCTTGATTCTCAGAGGGTTACCTATGGGGAGTTGGAGGAAGCTTCTAACAGGATAGCTAATGCGCTTAGAGGGTTAGGATTGGAGAAAGGTGACCATGTAGCTATTTTAATATCCCATAACCCTGAATGGGTCATCAATTATCTTGGTGTTATTAAAGCTGGCGGCGTAGCTGTGCTTCTTAGCTCTATGCTTAAAGCACCTGAGCTTGATTCTTTGTTGCGTGATTCTGATACCAGAGTCCTCATAACTGAAAAGAACTTTTCCCAGATGATTTCCCCATTTTCGCCTGGCATTCCCCTGTTAAAGCAGGTTCTGGAAGTTGATGGAGGCTCGTATAAAGCGATGGTAGCTGGTAGTTCTGCTGTATCGCCTGACGTTGATATAGACGATGAGGATGAAGCTGCTATCATCTATACCTCCGGTGTGTTAGGGAGGCAGAAAGGTGTGGTGCATACCCATGATTCCCTTCTGGGGACTCCCAACATAGTCTCCGCAGGCTTAGAGCGAAGTAGAGAAGACGTGGTTCTAGACACGGTCCCTTTCTTCTATCTTATGGGATTGAGTGAGGTCCTTTTGGGTTCCATTATAAAAGGGTCCACCGTAGTAATCGTTCCCCATTTCACGCCCAGAGCTGTTCTGGAAGCCGTAGAGAAGGAGGGAGGAAGCATCCTTTTCGGGGTTCCAGCAATGCATAATGCTTTAGCTATGTTGCAGCATAAGGTCATCAGGAGTTATGCCCTTAGTTCACTGAGGGTGGCCTCCACTGCTGGGGCGAAATCATCTCCTCGCCTTATGAAGATGCTAGAGGATAAGTTCAATTTAACTCTCTGTGAGACGTATGGTCTTTCGGAAACCTCCGTTGTTTCAATGAGTACTCTTGATAACCACAAGCTGGGAACAGTTGGCAAGCCGATTTGTGACCTCAAGATATTAGATGACGGCGGTAAGGAAGTTACGCAAGGCGAGATAGGGGAGGCTGTGTTCAAAGCCCCCTGGGTGATGAAAGGGTACTATAAGGCGACTGAGCTCACAGCTCAGGTTCTTAAAGATGGCTGGCTTCACACCGGGGATTTGGTCAGGATGGATGAAGATGGTTACCTCGAATATGTGGAGAAGAAATCTTTCATAATAGTGACTCAGTCTGGGCTTAAAATCTCCCCCTGGGAGGTCGAGGATGTGCTTTTAAGGCATCCCAGTGTGGCTGAAGTAGCCTATGTGAGTGTAGCCAATGAAGAGGGAGGGCAAGTCCCCACAGCTTTTATTGTGATCAAAGAGGGACAAAGTGCTACTGTAGAGGAGATGGCTGATTTTTGCTGCCAAAACTTAGCTGACTTTAAGTTGCCCAAAAAATTTGAGTTTGTGGGTAGCATACCCAAGACTGGCTCGGGAAAGATTGATAGACAGCGACTCAGAAGGGGGATGCAGTTCTAGAATTAGCTTGAACAAGAGCGCTGATACCAGTAACGCATGGCTTTGGTTATTTGATTTTCAGATAGATATTGACAATAGTGAACCTGATTGCTAGCATTGTTTGTATTCCTTTACGCACATAGTCCGTAATCATGAGGAAAGGCATAATTTGAAGATACTTCTTGTTTATCCACAATACCCGGACACTTTCTGGAGTTTTAAGTACGCTTTGAAATTCATTTCAAAAAAGGCGGCTTTTCCTCCTTTGGGGTTACTAACTATAGCTGCCATGCTTCCTGATGAGTGGCAGAAAAAACTTGTGGATATGAACACAACAACCTTAACCAATGAAAACATTAAATGGGCTGATTATGTATTTATCAGTGCCATGATTGTGCAAAAGGAATCGGTGAAGGAAGTTATCGCCAGATGTAGGAAATTCAATACTAAAATAGTTGCCGGTGGCCCCCTTTTTACCACGGCATATAAACAGTTTGTGCTATATGAGCAGTTTGAGCCTGGGGATGTAGACCACTTTGTGCTTGGTGAGGCCGAAGCTACACTTCCGCTCTTTTTAGATGACTTACAAGAGGGGCGTGCTCAACATATTTACACCTCTAACGAGCACCCAGGTATAACAAAAACACCTATCCCACTATGGGAGCTTATTGACATGAAGAAATATGCTTCAATGAATGTCCAGTATTCTCGAGGCTGTCCTTTCGATTGTGAATTTTGTGACATTATCCTGTTAAATGGGCACAGGCCACGAACAAAGGATAAAGACCAGCTAATAGCTGAATTTGAGGCATTACATCGTCAAGGGTGGCGGGATGCTGTATTTATTGTGGATGATAATTTTATAGGAAATAAGAGGAAGTTAAAGGCAGAAACGCTACCAGCGATAATTGAATGGTCACAGGAGAGAAAATACCCTTTTAAGTTTCTTACCGAGGCATCCATAAACCTTGCTGATGATGAAGAGCTAATGCAATTGATGACCAAAGCAGGGTTTGACACAGTATTTGTTGGCATTGAAACCCCAAATGAGGAGAGCTTGGTTGAATGTAGCAAGTTTCAAAATGTGAATCGGGATTTGATTATCTCAGTCAAGAAGATGCAAAACTATGGACTACAGGTACAAGGGGGGTTTATTGTTGGCTTTGACAGCGATCCACCTTCAATTTTTAAAAATCAAATCAATTTCATTCAGAGGAGTGGAATCGTTACTGCAATGGTTGGTTTGTTAAATGCTCCGCCTGGCACAAGATTATATAAACGACTGGAGAAGGAAAACCGTATATTGCCGGGCGGTTCTGGCGACAATACAGATGGTACGATCAACTTCATCCCTAAGATGAACCGTGAAGTTCTTATCAATGGTTACAAGGATATTGTAAAGACAATTTATTCATCTAAACAGCATTACGAGCGGATTAAAACATTTCTAAGAGAATATAAACCTCGAAGAGTGGGGAAGGGCAGACTCCACTTTTGTCACATTAGGGCACTTGTTAAATCCATGTGGTTTCTGGGTGTCAAAGAAAAAGGAAGGAGATATTACTGGAGGCTTTTTGGTTCAACCTTGCTCAAAAAACCCCGAGTTTTTCCTTTATTCATAACGCTTACCGTCTATGGATTCCATTTTCGCAAGGTTGCTAAGAAAATATAGTAGCACCCTAATTTTTATTCTCGATTAGTGAGTTTACGTCGTGTTATACCTTTCTACTTATGCTTATTGACTTACGAATAATTGTGTTATGCCAAGGGATAGGTTGAGGGCGTTAAGCTAATCAATCGCTGCTATAAAATGCAAAGTCAACAAGACCTTGTCCAGTGTGGACTGCTGCTGGTGCTAAGGCTTCAAAAAGGTAAAGTTCTTCACACTGGAACTGGGATGTGACCATTTTCCTTAGCTGTTCAGCTTGCTCAGGAATGTCGTTATGAGTTATGCCGGCGTGCATTTTCTTATCTCCTACTCTCTCCTTAGCTATGCTGACCATTTTATTCATTATTTCCATTTTGGTTTTGGCTCTGGCT
>CAZILT010000118.1:0-2410 GCA_964540185.1 uncultured Dehalococcoidales bacterium | reverse complement strand
TTTTCCAACCCTTAGGCTACAGAGGTCAGCGGGTGCTTTCAATTACCCTTTTTCACACTATATAGTGTAGACCCAATTGGGTTCTGGTAATGTTCTATGATTTTGTCAGCGCCCACCTGTTCAGGGGAAATGCCACTCTGCGAAGAGACTATTGACCTAGAGGGAGACTTGAAGGAGCGTAGACAGGGATTTCCTGCTGATATCGCTGAGTTTGTTCCACTATTATTCTGCGTGATATACTTGTTATGCCAACGGACACTATATTTAAGGCAAAGGAGGCTGGAAAGTAGTGGGGAAAATGAAATTTATCGCTTGGTTTAACGAACTCAGCAAAGACGATATTCCTCTAGCCGGAGGGAAGGGAGCAAACCTAGGAGAAATGACTCGCGCTAACATCCCAGTGCCGCCCGGGTTTGTCATCACCGCTGATGCCTACTTTACCTTCATAAAGGAGGCAAAACTTGAAGAGGAGTTACGCCAGCTTCTTAATCCTCTAGATGTAGAAGATACCGGGAAGCTTCGAGAGACCAGCGACAAAATAAAACAGAAACTCTCCAATGCCCCCATGCCTGAAGCGATAGCCCGTGAAATCAAACAGGCTTACAGACAGATGGGGGATGTGCTGGTAGCTGTGCGCTCTTCGGCAACCGCCGAAGATTTGCCTGAGGCTTCCTTCGCCGGGCAGCAGCGCACTTTCTTGAATGTTCAGGGTGAAGACGAAGTATTAGCCGCAGTGCAAGGTTGCTGGGCTTCATTATTTGAACCGCGGGCTATATTTTACCGGCAACAAGGGGAGTTCAACCATCTCGGCGTAGGATTGGCAGTCCCAGTCCAGCAGATGATACAGTCAGAGGTCTCCGGAGTCATGTTTACCGTAGACCCTTTAACTAATGATAGAGGGAAGGTTATTATCGAAGCGGCTTATGGACTAGGCGAAGCTATTGTTTCCGGAGAGGTAACCCCTGACCAATATACGGTGGATAAAGTAAGCTTGGCTGTTATCGGAAGGCGGATAGCCAAGCAGGAATGGCAGATAGTTAGAAATCAGCAGGCACATAGTATGGAAGAGGGTAACACTCGGGTTATCATACTTCCTTGGGAGCAGAGCAAGCAGAAACTATCTGATGAAGACATTGTTGTCTTAGCCGAATTAGGTAAACGTCTGGAGAATCTATATCAATTCCCTCAAGATATTGAATGGGCCAAGGAAGATAATAAGCTATTCATCGTTCAAACTCGTCCAGTGACCACATTGGCAGTAAAAGAACAGAAACTGGCAGAAATCAAAGCGGAACCACTGTTCACCGGCGAAGCTGCCAGTCTGGGAGTGGCTTCTGGAACCGTAAGAATCATCTCCGACCCATCCCAGGTGGGTAAGGTGCGAAAAGGGGATGTATTGGTGGCTGAAATGACATCTCCTGACTTTGCTCCTGCCTTGAATCGAGCAGTAGCTATAATTACTGACCGAGGTGGGCGAACATCTCATGCTGCTATTGTCAGCCGTGAGCTGGGAATCCCTTGTGTGGTGGGTACAGAGAAAGCTACCAAAGTCCTCACAGACGGTCAGGAGGTAACAGTAGATGGTTCTCGTGGGCGGATTTATTCTGGCAGGGTGATAGAGAGAATAGTGCATGTATCTTCCAGCATGGTAAGGAAGCTCAAGACTAAAACCAAGGTTTATGTAAACCTAGCCCAGCCATCGCGGGCGATTAAGATAGCCGAGAGAGATGTCGATGGGGTTGGCTTGCTGAGAGCAGAATTTATCATTGCCCAGATTGGAGAGCACCCCCGCTTGATGCTTCAAGAAAAACGGGAGGATAAGTTTATTACCGAATTAGCTCAGGGCATAAATAGCTTTGCCAGAGCTTTCTATCCCCGCCCAGTGGTATATAGGACTACTGACTTTAGAACGAACGAATATAGAAATTTGAGGGGGGGAGAGGAATACGAAGGTATTGAAGAAAACCCTATGCTGGGCTATCGAGGTTGCTCTAGATATGTTCGAGAACTCGATATTCTTAAACTGGAAATTGAGGCTATAAAGAAGGTACGGGAAAATCATAATAATCTGTGGGTCATGATTCCCTTCGTGAGAATGCCAGGTGAAATGGCAATGGTTAAACAGGTATTTGAGGCTGAAGGACTAACTAGCTCTCAGGATTTCAAGTTATGGATGATGGTTGAGGTGCCCTCCAATATTCTTCTTATCGACAGATTCTTGGATGTAGGGATAGACGGCGTATCCATTGGCTCCAATGATCTGACCCAGCTTACCCTGGGTATAGATAGGGATAACTCTAAGCTGGCAAGTCTTTTCGATGAAAGAAACGAAGCAGTAATGCAGGCTATGGAGAAAGTTATTACAGCGTGCAGGAGTAAGGGTGTTACCTCCTCCATCTGCGGACAGGCT
>CAZILT010000117.1:0-11777 GCA_964540185.1 uncultured Dehalococcoidales bacterium | reverse complement strand
ATCCTTGATCTCCTCAGCTGTGACCGCGTCAATGGTCAGCAAGAGAGGTGTTTTCCATTCTTTAGCCTCCTTGAGCAAATCCTTAGCCAGGTTCAATTTATCTTTTTCTATTGGAGAACGCCCAGTCTCATATCCTTGTGCTTTTAGAAAGGTGGCTGCCATGCCACCGCCAACAAGCAACATATCGACTTTCTGTAGCATGTTTTGCACCAGTCCTATTTTGTCGCTTACCTTAGCACCGCCTATCACACAGGCGAAAGGGTGCTCTGGAGCACTGAGGAGCTTGCCCATAATCTCTAATTCCTTCTCCATTAAGAAGCCGGCGACTGCTGGTAAATACTTGGCCACCCCTGCAGTAGAGGCATGAGCCCTATGGGCAGTGCCAAAGGCATCATTAACATAAATATCAGCTAAGCGGGCTAACTCTTGAGCGAAACGGGGGTCATTTGCTTCTTCCTCAGGGTGGAAGCGTACATTTTCTAAAAACAGGATGTCACCTTCCTTGAGTGTTTTTACCTTATTCTCCACTTCCGGGCCTACACAGTCCTGTGCTGTGCTGACAGGTAAGCCTATAAGAGGTGACAGGTGTTCAGCCACTGGTGCCATTCGTAGTTCATTAACCACTTTGCCTTTGGGCCGCCCCAGATGGGAGCAAAGGATTACCCTGGCTTTATGCGCAACGAGGTAATTGATGGTGGGTAAGGAGGCCCGGATACGGCTATCATCGCTAATGGCGCCGGTATATATATCCAGTGGCACATTAAAATCAACTCTGACAAGCACTTTCTTTCCCTTGACATCTATGTCCCTGATAGTTTTTTTCTGCATTTCTTTATCACTCCTAATAAGCACGCTTCATTAGAAAGTGTGCTGCCTCTTTTAACGGAGCTTGCTTGGATGAGCCAAGGCTGGTGGCTTCAACCTCTGCTAAAGCCTGGTGATAATATTGCTGCTCCAGCTTCTGAGCGTAACTCCTGGCACCTGAGCGATTGAGTATCTCTACCACTTCAGTTATGCTCTCTCCATCAATGGATTCCTGTGAGTAAAGCCGCTCAAGCCTCTGCTCATCTTTGCCTCTGCTATTTTGTAATCCGTAAACCACCGGTAGAGTTTTCTTTTTTCGTGAAATATCACTGTTAACTGATTTGCCGATTTTTTCCTCTGCTCCCCAGATGCCCAGTATATCGTCCTGAATTTGATAAGCCATGCCCAGGTTTTGGCCAAACTTATAAAGTGAACTCACTATGTTCTTATCCTCTGTTGCCAGGTATGCCCCGATGGAGGTTGATGCGGCCATCAGTGCTGCTGTTTTCTTCGCTATCATTTTAAGGTAGTCTTCGGTGGAAACATCACTATGATTCTCATAGGCAATATCTAGATATTGCCCCTCGCAAAGCTCCAGGCAGGCTTCCCCTAGCACTTGAACGGAACGCATAATTTTTGTATCAGCTATCCCATTCTCCCTCAGTTTTAGCAAAGCTAGATAAGCCAGAGCGAACATGGCATCACCAGCGTTTATAGCCTGTGACTGCCCCCACAATTTCCACACGGTGGGTCGGTGATGGCGCTCACAGCTAGCGTCTTCAATGTCATCGTGGATTAGAGAGAAGTTGTGAACAAGCTCCAGTGCTGCTACAGCAGGCAGTATTTGTGATGTATCTCCTCCTGCTGCCTGACAACAGAGGAGGCAAAGGGTGGGACGAATAAATTTACCATGACTTTTGCCACGGGGATAACCTTGTGTCCCCTGCCAGCCAAAATGATATTGCAACATATCATAGAGAGGTTCATAGAGAGGTAAGGGATTACTATCGATAATTCTTTGTAGCTCGGTTTCCACATCCTCTCGATAGGATGCGTAATTTCCCGGCAGGCCTTTATTTATGCTTATCAAACCTGCCTTATATTAATGACCGAAGAGGTAGATTGTCAACAAAGCACACTAAGACTTGAAAAGGTCTCTTTATGGGAGTATTATTAGCACTACGGCAAGGAGAGTGCTAATAATCGGAGGTAATTAGATGAATTGTGCTGTTTGTGGAAATGCATTACTTTCTACTAGAGCTGTTTTCCGCTGTTCCTGTGGAGTTTTCGTCCATGCCTATTGTTGGGATAAGCATGTGCTGCAAGCACATCAGCCCACTTTTGAAGTGGGTACCATTGATTTAGACGGCGAGTTCAAAATGAGTGAGAGCGAAGTGGAGCAAACACCGAGTGAAATAGAGCAAGCGCCGAGTGAAATAGAGCAAGTGCTGACTGAGCAAGCTGGTCAGTCTGCAGAATAAGAGCTTCAGGAGGAAACGGATGCCTATTTATGAGTACCAATGTCGAAATTGCAAACTGCGATTTGAGCTTAAGCAAAGCTTTAATGATAAGTCAACTGCCACTTGCCCTGTATGTCATGGGGATGCTTATCGTCTTTTTCGTCCTGTTCCTATTCTGTTTAAAGGACCAGGGTTTTATGTTACTGATTCCAGGGGGAAGGGGAAAGGGGGGTCTGATACTGTAGGGCTGGGGGAGAAATAAAAGGAAATGGATAAAGGAGCCAGGAGTCATAAAATGCCCTGTTTGTGGCAAGGAAGCTAGAGTCCATATTTACTATTGTGTCAAATGTGGCGTTTATGTGCATGAGAAGTGCTGGCAAAAACATATTGCCCAGGTGAAAACAGTGTCACAGTTAGTGATAAATGGGTTTTGCGCTCAAACTCAGGCTTGCTACTTGTGTCTCTTTTGCGATTGCCGAATGTGAAGAATCAGGGTATGTTGGTATGACAGGCCAGGAGAGGTGATTAATGAGTGAAAATATGAAGAGAACACTGTGCCTTATATTGGGGCTCTTCTTCGTAGTTACGGGGCTTGTAATCATGGAGAAAGGTTATTTCCCCACAGCAACGAGCGCCATTGGCTATGGTTTTTGGGGAGTGGGGATATTTTCTTGGTTCTATGGCTGCTATCTGTGGGCTAAGCTGAAAGGGAGACACTGGGCTAATATGTTTTGGGGTGGCTTATGGTTTATGGGGCTAGTGGTGTTATACATGATGGAAGACAAGAGCGGCAAAGTGAAAGTATCTGGCCATGTGAAGCGCCAGAGAGGTGGAGCTTAGCAATCCCGGTCGGTAGGCGTAGAAGCTGTTTCTGCACCTCTAGCTGCGGTATATTTAGGTAGTGCTGTCGCGAATATGTTGGCAAAGCTCGCAAGGAATAGCTAATTTGTTGCTGCGTAGCTTACTTATGTCGTTTAACCGAGTGGCTTAAGTTCGGGCTATTATCTCATTGTGATGTTTTCAAACATGGGCAACCCCCTAAACTCTCCATCATTGGTGTGGTGGCTCCTTTCTACCTTGCCATTCTGTCCAGGTGTGGCAATGGTGGGATGAGCTTACGTCTGATCCCCTTTTCCTTAGGGAACACTTCAAATGGATGGGGCTTGTTAGCCCAGAGCATAAAGATATAATCGAACTCAGTTCCATGGTATGTTTGCACTTCTCCTATGGAGAAGGGAAGTAATTTCAGCACCCTTTGGGCAAAGTCCACTGAATTAGCTGAACATAGCTCTTGATATACCCACACGAAACGCAGTCTGGTGCAGTCATCTAGAATGTTATGTCAAGATGCTATTGACAAGGCAAAAATTACTATGTAGACTGACGCTCTAATTTAATATCCAGCATTAATAGTGGAAGGGGGTGGTGTTATGTAAAGAAAGGTGTGGCGTAGAAGGATGAGGTGACATTAAAAATCCTAAAGAAAGGGGGATAAATTAATGGCTGTTAAAAAAGGTCTTCATAAACCAGGTCTTGGTGGTTGGATAATGATAGCGATGGTTGCCGGAGGTCTTATAGGTTGGGCGGTTGGAGAACCGATAGCAGTTTTGGAACCATTTGGGACCATACTAATTAGATTGCTGAAGATGCTTATAGTACCGCTTATATTCTTCTCCATTGCCTCAGGGATTTGCGCTATAGAAAAGTTTGCCAGGGTAAGAAAAGTTGGTGGCTTATTTATGCTTTATTGGGTTTTTTCTGGCTTAGTATGTGCGGTTATAGGATTTATAATGGTAACGATAATGAAACCAGGAATAGGGGTTGCCCTTGAAGCTAAAGAATATATACATCCTGAAGTAAGTATGGTTGATGCCTTTCTAGGCTGGATACCAACAAACCCCGTTGAGGCAATGGCCACATTCAATCTAATCCAGTTGATAGTGTTCACCATTATTTTCGGGTTGGCTGTAGCGGCGTTGAGGTCAGCTAATGTGGAAGCAGGGGTTACAATGAAAAAGTTCCTCGATGCTGGGAGCGAGATCATGTTCAAGATAGTTGGATGGGTTCTGATGTATGCTCCTATAGGTGTTTTTGCTTTAATGGCTGTTCTGATAGGGACGTCAGGTGGGTTAGTAATAAAGAGCGTGTTTTCAATGATAGCCACCCAATGGGTATCGTATGCAATTATAATAACCCTGTTCTATGGGCTATTTTTGCGCTTTGCCGTAGGAGTTAGTTGGTTTCGACATATCAGGAACATTTACCCTGCGATGGCTCTTGCATTCGCTTCGTGCAGTAGTGCTGCCACAATGCCATTGGTTATGAAAGTCGAAAAGAATATGGGCATTCCCGAAGATGCAGTAAACCTGGTGCAACCGGTGGCGGCAACCATTAATATGCATGCCTGTGCTGCTGAGATGCCTATATATGTCATGTGGGCAGCTCAGATGTTTGGCATATCTTTAACCGTCCCTGAGATTATCCTGACAATAATTTTGGGCATGATAATGCAGGCAGGCGTTGCTGGCGTTCCCGGTGGAGGCATAGTAATAGCGGCTGTTGTGCTCACAACGATGGGATTGCCTCTTACCCCAGTGCCCTGGATAGCAGGCGTGTACAGACTAATAGATATGCCCAATACAATGCTAAATAATGTTGGTGACACAGTAGGCTTGACTTGGGTAGCTAAGAGAATGGGTGAACTTGACATGGAGAAGTACAAGAATCCTGTGCCTATAGGGGAGTCTCTTTAGGAGATGAAATCCGTGGGCGACAAAAGGCTTGGATTAGCAGGGCACGCTGGCATCGGCCATGTGCATAGTCACTCAGGTTTTGTCCAGGATGATTCAGGTGGATTTGTTGTTGTGGGCTCAATCATAAAAGGAATCCTTGGAGCGGATACATGTGTCAGGGCAGTGGATGTTGATCCAGATACCAATGTTATCAAAGTCACTACTATGGGTGGTGGAATTGGTGAATCATTTCCTCGACGTGGAATAACGCCCAGGGAAGCAGAGCTCATAAGAGCTGTAATTGGCCAAGATGCGTTGTTTTGTCAAGCATTGGCGGTGCGGACTCTAGGTAGGATGTATGGCCAGGGAGTTCTGGAGACTCCTGTTGCGCTGGAAGCTGCCTTGGCTAATTCTGTTGTGGATACTTTTTGTAAAAAGGCCCCTGATAGGTTTGATGTGACCAGGGAGAGCTTGAAAACGAATGATGGGCTTATTGGGGGAATGTCCACGGAGATTAAGGGCATAAATACTTCCGTTCTGATAACTGTCAACAGATCCTCAGCTGGTCTCGGACCAGCTGAGGATCTGGAGGGGAATGTGGCGCTAGGTTCCAAGGGCGAGCTTATGAGGAAGCTTGATATGGTGACATGTCCCACGATTATCCTTGAAGGTAAGGTGTACTTGCCATCGATGTCTGATGAGCTTCACCAGAATACTTTCCTGGTTCGGGCGCAAAGGGATCTGGATAATGTGGTTGTGGCTGAAGCACTTTACGATGCTGCGCAGGAGCTAGGTTATCCTGTTATCCTTTTGGATGATGCTTTGCCGCACCGAGAGGGGATTATGGAGCAGAATACTATCCATGTTGCCGAAAAGATAATCGAAAGTGCGGAAAAGCTTAAGAAAGCGGAGTTGTCATCAGAAAAAGTATTGATACTCGCTGAGCTTGCTAGATTAGTAAGTCAGGATGCTGGCGCAATTACATTTATGTCAAATAAGTTGCATGATATTGTTAGGGGAGTTGGGATGATGCCAGGGACTTCGGCGGTTTTATCGATACTTGTCACCAAAGATTACTGTGAGCACTGGAAAATTCCGCTATTTGAGGAACAAGATGTTGAAATGGCTAAAAACATCACAAATCTTGCTATGTCTAAGATAGCACGAAATATTGACGAGGCATATGATTTAGTTAATAAATTTTATGTAAGCTTAGATTTGTTGGAACAGGTCATCAGGTGATAAAGTGTGGCTATGAACAAGAAAGTGCTGATTTTAGGTGTGGGGGGAACAATAGCAAGTGTCAAGACAGAGAATGGATTTAAGCCAGGACTAACTGCTGAAAGCTTAATAGAACATATTCCGCAGCTCGAAAAGATAGCCAATATTGATGCTAGAGATATCAAGAGTATTCCGATTATAGATAGTTCTAATATGCAGCCTGAATATTGGGCTGCTATAGCTAGAGATGTCTTTGAAGCCCTACCTAACTACGATGGTATTGTTATAACCCACGGAACTGATACCCTTGCCTACACTTCATCAATGCTTAGCTTCATGCTACAAGGCTTAAGCAAACCTATCATCATTACCGGTGCGATGAAATCAATAGTAGAACCTGGCACGGATGCTAAAAGAAACTTAGTTGGTTCAGTTAGGTTTGCCTGTGAGGGTAATGGGGGGATTTATGTGGTATTTAATAATAAAATTATAAAGGGTTGTAGAGTTTGCAAAATGAAGTCTCAGAAATTCGACGCCTTTTGCAGTGTAAACTGCCAGGATGTAGGGTGTATTAACTCAGATGGGGAAGTAACTTATGATATTAATACACAAAAAATGGTTTCTCCAGAGGAGACAACCCTTGATGATAAATTTGACCCTAACATATTTTTATTGAAGCTCATCCCGGGAACCCGTCCAGAGGTGATAGACAAGTTGTTAGAATTGGGTTACAAGGGCATAATCATAGAGGGTTTTGGGTGTGGTGGGGTACCTTTTATAGGGAGAAATCTTCTTCCAGGGATAAAGAAATTGATTGAGAGGGGTGTGGCAGTTGTTATGGCTTCTCAGGTTATCTATGATGGTGTGGATCTTACACGCTACGAAGTGGGAAGAAAGGCTTTGGATTTAGGAGTCGTACCAACATATGATATGACCAAGGAAGCTACTGTAACCAAACTGATGTGGGTTCTTGGCCATACTAATGACCTTAATGAAGTGAAAAAAATGATGCTCACAAATTATTGCGGCGAATTGAGTGTTTCTTGAGAGGTCGCCCAAAGGCCCGGTATTGTAGCTTGGGAGAGAAAATCGGCTAGCTTCAAAAGTTATCTTTTTCCCATATCGTGTTTCAGTTTTCCCGCTCAAGGAGAGGTTCCCCCCTATTTTATCGCCGAGCTTTCTATTAGAGGCTACCTCTTTGACTTCAATGGATGTCATATCTCCTTCTAGATAACATATATTTTTGGGGCAATCTGACCTATTGACTAGTTGAAAAGTACCTCTTATAATGGAATATAGTTATTTATAGTTATATCACCTTGGATTGATTATATAGGAGTAGCACTGGCGTCTAGCATCAATATGGGTGGGAGGTGGCATTATGTAAAAAAGGTGTGTAGTGTAAAAGGGTGATGTGTCGTTCAAGTTTAAGTAGAGGAGGTAAATGGAAATGGCGGAAAGACGCACAGGTGGTTATTTTGGTTTTCCCCTGATATACAAGATACTAATAGGATTGGTTGTAGGGGTTATTGTGGGGATTATTGCTGGACCTGCCATAGCGCCAGTAAAACCACTGGGGGATTTCTTTATAAATTTGCTTAAGATGATAGTGATGCCAGTAATCTTCTTTTCCCTTGTAGTGGGTGCAGCCAGCATATCACCGGCACGTGGAGTGAAGGTCGGTTTTAAGACAATAGTTTTTTACATGGTGACCACATTTATTGCCGTCCTGCTAGGTTTAGCTATGGCAAACTTATTCAAACCGGGATTGGGGATGGCACTTGTGGGAGAAGAGGTAGTAAGGGAGTTAGCGGCACCGTCGATGATCGATGTTTTGCTTAGGCTAATACCAACCAATCCGTTCGCGGCTTTAGCCACGGGTGACGTATTGCCCACAATCGTATTCGCCATACTGCTGGGAACAGCGTTGTCTTACCTTAAAGAGATGAAAGTTCCCAGACTGGCCGAAGTTAGCGGCACTGTATTGACGGTTTTTGAAGGGTTAGCTGAGGCAATGTACAAGTTGGTGCGATGGGTATTAGAGGTTGCCCCTTATGGTGTATTTGCCTTGATAGCGATAGTTGTTGGTACTCAAGGTGCAAAGGTTTTGGGTCCTCTAGGCGTTGTCTTCGGAGCAGTGTATTTAGGTCTCATTATCCATTATTTAGCAGTTTATGGTGGATTGCTAAAAGCGTGGGGGCTTAATCCGGTCAGACTTTGGTCAGGAGCTAGAGATGCCTCGATTACAGCCTTTGTCACCAGAAGCAGCAGCGGGACTTTGCCAGTTACCATGCGTGCTGCTGAGGAGAATCTTGGGATCGATAGAAGTGTATACTCTTTCACGTTACCAATCGGTGCCACTATAAATATGGATGGAACCTGCCTGTATCAGGCTGTTTGTGCCATGTTCATCGCCAATGCGGTAGGAATGCCCTTATCAGTAGGAGCACAAGCAACAGTTATGATTACGGCGGTATTAGCCTCTATAGGAACGGCAGGAGTCCCTGGAGCTGGGGGCATAATGTTGCTTGCGGTTCTTTCCTCGGTAGGACTACCGGTTGAGGCGGGAACGGCTGTAGCTATAGCTTATGGTATGATACTGGGCATTGACGCTATACTGGATATGGGCAGAACTGGTTTGAACGTTACCGGTGACCTGGTATGCACTTCGATAGTGGCGAAAACTGAAGGGATGCTGAATTTAGACTTTTGGCGTCGTGGAGCAAAAGCTAAGGCGTAACAGTTGTTACCTTTCAAAGTAGTATGTTGTAATTGTGGAAAGGAGGCCCGCAAAGATAAGTGGCTGTGGCGGGATGATTGTGGCGGTGCATTTGATATTATCCTTGATTTGCAAGGAGGGAAATTCGCGGAGTTAATACAGGCAAAAGAGGAGAATATCAGCAGATATGCCCAATTTCTCCCGGTAAAAGAGCTTCCCTCTACGCACCAGGGCTGGACTCCAATAGTCAAGAAGAACATAGGTGGAGTTGAGGTTAACTTCAAGCTTGAGTATTTGAGTCTGGGAGGCTCCTTTAAGGATAGGGGGGCTTATGTAAGCGTGGCAAGGGCTAAAGAGCTGGGTATAGGGCGGATAATTGTAGATTCCTCGGGCAATGCTGGCATAAGTTTCTCTCTGATGGGCCTCCTTTCCGGAATGAGTGTTGACGTATTTGTGCCTAAATACGCTCCTGAGGGGAAGAAAAATTTGCTCAAGCTGTTACAGGCCAATGTCCACGAGGTCAACGGAGACAGGATGGAGGTTAATAGAGAGGCGATAAAAACTGAAAGAGAGGGCTCGGTTTATGTGGGACATTGGTGGAATCCCTATTTTATAGAAGGGGAGAAAACTATGGCTTACGAAGCTTATGAGCAGATAGGCGGCGTTGATTATGTAGTAACTCCTCTCGGGAGCGGCACCCTTTTACTGGGCTTGTATAAAGGATATGAAGAATTACTAGAGCTAGGAGCTCTAAATGAGATGCCAAGAATTATTGCTGTTCAGGCTTGTGGCTATTCGGGAATATGCCAGGAGCTTGGTGCTAGAGAAAGGGGTATAACTAAAACAAAACTTGCTGATGGCATAGCGATAACTGACCCTCCGAGAAGAGAGCAAATAGTGAAAGCAGTGAAAAGGACAGGTGGGTATGGCATTATAATCGAGGACGAGGAGATAAAGGAGCCGCTGGTGGAACTGAGGAAGCTTGGCTTTATTGTTGAGCCTACCAGTGCCACAGCTTATGCTGCCTTGCAACAATTGGTAAAAGCGGGCTTCATCAAGCCCGGAAGCAAAGTTTTATTGCCCTTAACAGGCTCTGGCCTGAAATTGGTGGATGAACTTGTACAAATAGGAGCAACTTGACAGGATTCTGATTTTAGCTAAAAAGAGGCTATTTAGAAATGCAGTGCGAGGCTAAAGTCTCGCACTGCATTGTTTGTGGTAGAATAGCTCTTGGGTATCCAGAAGATGAGTGAGAAGCCAGAATTAAGCAGGTCTAAAATGGAGCTGTTGAAAAATACCCAAAATCGAACGGGAAAACAAAATTAAACAGCCTCAAAAATTATAAGGAGGTGAGTTGAGATAATGCCGAATATAAGTAAGATAGCTAGAGAAATACAGCCCTCTGCAACACTCTCTTTAAAGGAGGAAGTAAGCTCCCTGGAAAGAGAGTATGGTTTCAAGATTATAGACCTTACTGCCGGTCAGCCAGATACAGGTCCTACTGAGGATGTTTTAAAGGCGATTTTGGAGGGAGCCAAGCTTAGCAGATATGGGCCGGTGCAGGGCGACCCTGAGTTGAGGGAAATATTGTCAGTGGTAGTAAACGAAGAAATTGGCGTGAGGTATGATCCTCAAGATATAGCAATCACCGTTGGAGTAAAGGGTGGCTTAGACATATTGATGAGGGTTTTACTTGAGCCAGGGGAGAGTGTAGGCATTATAGCGCCGTTCTGGGTTAGCTACCCGGAATCAGTCACATTGGCGTATGGCATTCCTTGTTTTCTGGAACCAGACGAGGGTCTGAGGCCTGATCTGGCGAGATTGAAGAAGGAAGTGGAAGACAAGAACATAAAAGTGTTGCTCTATAGCTCACCATCCAATCCTTCGGGTGTTGTTTATACTGGAGATGAACTAGAAGGAATAGCAAAAATTGTGAAAGAGCAAGATATATGGGTTATATCCGATGAGATCTATGGAAGATTCGTGTTCGATGGTAGAAGGCACAAGAGCATATTGTCAATTGAAGATATGACTGGTAATACTATTTTGGTTGATGGCCCTTCTAAGAGGTTTGGTGTTCCTGGTTGGAGGTTAGGCTATGTCGCTGGTCCGAGGGGAGTTATCAAAGCGGTAACAAAATTACAAGGTCATATCAACTCCGGAACTTCCAGGCCAGCCCAATATGCTATGCGAGTTGCTTACACTAGCAAGAAAGCCAGGGAAGCTAACGATCATATGAGGCAAAGGTATGGAAAAAATAGAAATATTTTTGTGCCTGGCTTGAATGAGATTGATGGTATTAGTTGCATCAAGCCCGAAGGTGCATTTTACGCCTTTCCCTGCATCGATAATTTCTTTGGCTCTAAATATGAATTTGCTGGTAAGGAACACATAATAAAGACCTCTGTAGATTTTCGTAACTTCCTGTTAAGAAAGGCACACGTAGCTGGAGTTGAAGGGGCTCCGTTTGGAATGAAGGGCTACATCAGATTTTCACTGGCAACTACGGAAGAGAATGTTGCCAATGCGTTGAATAATATCAAAGGTGCTGTGAAAGAGTTATACTTATAACTCGGTGTCCCTGTAGCTCAGATGGATAGAGCGGCTGCCTTCTAAGCAGCGGGTCGTGGGTTCGAATCCCTCCAGGGACGCCAGCACGTTTGAGTAGCTGTTTACCTTTTTTGAATTCCAGCATTCATAACATAGATTCTATTCTGGTATACATTATGTCAAGTTAACTAGGAACATTCAGCAGATAGTGTTGAAACTCCATGATAATGTCCCCTGCAGGACTCGATAGAAATGTCCTCTTTCCGAGAAGAATGATAAAGAATAGGCAAC
>CAZILT010000116.1:0-3219 GCA_964540185.1 uncultured Dehalococcoidales bacterium | reverse complement strand
GCCAGATCTTTCAGCCATGTCATACAGCTTTGCCATGACAGCTCTCGTTTCGTTGGCTCTGTGAAGATCAACGCCTGCTCCAATGTAAGCCACCAGGGGATCAACTATAACGAGTGAAGGCTGAACTTGATGTATAAAATCTTCAAGCATAATAAGCCCTCCGTTACCGAAGTCCAGCGCACCTTTTATGGCGTGGATGTGACTAATGTCAGCCTTCATAGCATCAAGCCTGGGTCTTATGGTATCCCCTAGCCCATCCTCTGCGGAAGCCAATAATACGTTAGCGGGTTCTTCAAGCTCCTGGGTGGGTAGTCCCTTCCCCAGAGCAACAGCAGTTGCTATTGCCAGGCTAACCCAGGATTTACCCACACCCGGATCACCTTCAAGTAATGTCAGCTTGCCTTTGGGTATGTAAGGATACCACAGCCAGGATACAGTCTCAGGTGGCACGTCTGCTATACAAACAAGGCTAATATCACTTTCCTTTTGTTTATACTCTGGCGCTCTAGCTGTTAAGTCCTCCAGTTCCGCCACTGTCCCGCCGGCAGCTAACCAATCGCTTACATCTTTAACCTGCTGGCCGTCTCTGTCGGGTAGCTCTATCACCTTAATAGACTTTGCCTTGCCATGAAGGGAAGTTGCAACCTTTTCAGCGTGCCTTTGTCCTGGAGCGTCCCTGTCAGGTAGAATAACCACTGAAGCGCCTGTTAACGCTTCGCTGTATTCCGGCCGCCACTTCCCAGCTCCCCCGCTGTTAGTAGTGGCGGCTAGTCCTTTTGCTCTTAGCGCATCAACATCCTTTTCACCTTCAGGGATGTAGATGATCTGTCCGTTGGTTTTTGCTCTCTCAACTCCATGTAAGTTGTAAAGTACCAGCTCAGCATCTTTGAGACTCCATATCCAGCCACCATTACCGTCCGGCTGACGTTGTCTGAAGTCTTTTGGATCATATCTCGCAACCTGGTAAAGTAGTTTGCCTTCTGCATCGGTATAGTCATATGTGGCTACTATGTCCGCGCCATTGCCATTATTGGAATACTTCAGGCTGTCAAAGCCCAGTGCATGGCAAATATCATGATAATTATGCCTCCCTCCCTGGCAGCTCACCAATACCTTGTCCCCAGTATCCTTCAGAGTGAGATGCCCTTCAGGCGTCTTGTGTCCTTGGCATGGACATGACGCTATCCATTCATCTCCGCTTTTCTTAGCATCAGGTAGCTTGGAGAGTATATCGTTAAAATTGCGTGGTCTCATTCTCTTCGCCTCTCTTGTTGTGATTTCTGCGGCACGCCGGACACCTGCGTGGTTCAGCTAATCCCCGGTCATGAAAGAAGATTTGCTCACCTACGCTAAAGACGAATATATCACCACAAATCTTACAGGTGAGCGTCTTCGGCTTCGGGTTTGTTATATCTCGTCTCATCTCGTTCCTCAAAGTAACCTCTAGTCTTCCTTATTACCGAGCAATAGCCTTTCAAGCTGGGCTCTTGGTATCAGGATTCTCTTGCCAATTTTCAGGTGTGGTATTTCGCCTTTCAAGCACGCCTGATAAGCAGAATTCTTACTGAGACCAAGCAATTCGGCAGCCTCTCTGACGCTATAGGTCATTCGTTCGCTAGTTATCATCACTCTCACCTCTTCCCTCTGGTGGGAATAGCTCAGCTATGGTTGTTTTCAACGCCCACGCCAATGCTTTTCGGGCTTTTGGCCAGGGGGCGCGCTTGCCAAGCTCAAAATCACTAATCACTGAATTAGACACTCCCGATAAAAAACCAAGTTGCACTTGGCTTAGCCCTAGCGCCATTCTTTTTTTTCGAATTTTGTTTTTATTCATAATAGTTCTCCAATTCACCTCCTTTTCCTTTTTTTAGGCCTCCGGAAGGCAAAATATGCGGTCGGATTGGGCAATGCTTTACCATTCGACCGTACAATACTGTCATACATCGGAAGCCCACATTTAAGTTTTCTATTGAATCTTGTCTTTGCTCTGTTTTTGTGTTTCATGCTTGCCTCGGTAATTTCTCAAACTTCAAGGTATACCTAAACACTTGACAATTTCATCTTAAAGGATTAAATTTAACTAGTCCAGAAAATATCCCACTCAGCAGTTACTAAATTATAGCTATCGAAGGGAATATAAGAATAAAATGGGGAAAAGCACAAAAAAGAGAGGCCGGCCTGCAATTAAGCCCTATATTGAGAGTCTCATAGCATCTAGGGTTTTTGACGACCAAAACAAGCCTCTAGAAAAAAGGACGCCCCCAAAAGTAATGGCCTATGAAATTCACAAGGAACTAATCCAGATAGGAGAAGACCGTACACCTAAACCAAGCACTATAGAGAAGCAAATTTCAAAGTATCGCAATCATCTAACCAGTCCATTAGGCTTAGAAGCACCTTGGTCATTAGGTGTTTCTGCACAACCTGAATATGGTATATCGCCAGAAGCCACCAGTGCACTACTTGCAGTATGGAATTATTGTCTGGCAATAGGACACGCATTCACTATCCGTGAAGCTAGGTGGGTTGCTCGCTTGCGCCCTGCCTTTGATGGTAGGTATAACCCTACAGGAGAACTATTTGCTTATGCATATGAGTACGCTATTAGAGAACGGATATGCAAGATTTTGAATAAACAGATTGATACCGCTGACCTAGATGCAGAACTGTTTATTAAGGAGAGAGAACGGTATGTTTATCGCTCTCTGGGTCTTATTCCAAGAATAACTGTGCCTTATCATCAGAGGGAGGAAGGGACGAGTATTGCGTATTGGGAATACCAACTTTGGGCCAAACAAGCTGCAACAAATATCGCATTTGAACATATACCAAAGGCTGCTAAACGTGCAGATGAGATCAATGAACTTCAGAATCTATTTCGTCTTACAGAAAGGCTCCCCGGCGAACAAGACCGAATATATGCAGCATTATTACTATTTCTGAGTAAAGGTCCGAAATGGGATACCTTATCGACTCAAGAGTATCTTCAAATTCTCTCAGAGCTAAAGAAGTGGGTGACAGAAGTAATACCATCTAAGCAGCCATTGGAATATGAAATATTAGATTCCAATGGTGGAATAGAGCCAACCGACATCTTGCATCCCGCTTTTCTGGAAGCGGTAGGATACGAGGTTAATACTAAAACAAAAACAAAGGAGGCACAAAGTGAGAGGCAGCATAAGGCAAAGAAACAAAAATAGCTGGCAGCTTCAAATCTAC
>CAZILT010000115.1:0-4923 GCA_964540185.1 uncultured Dehalococcoidales bacterium | reverse complement strand
TTACCAGATGGAGGGAATGACTGAAATAGAAGAATTAAAGTTAAGCACCCCTTTTGGCAAGCCCAGCGGTGCTGTTGTTCTGGGCAATCTTGAAGGAGTAAACGTTGCCTTTCTCCCCAGACATGGGAAGGGGCATCGCATTAGCCCCAGTGAGTTGCCGTCAAAGGCTAATATTTACGCTTTGAAGTCCCTGGGGGTGGAGAGGATTATCTCGGTGGGTGCTGTGGGCAGCCTCAGCGAGGAAATAAAACCGATGGATTTGGTTATCCCTGACCAGTTTATAGACCGCACCAAGGGCAGAGATAGCACTTTCTTTACTGACGGGATAGTGGCTCATGTCGCCTTTGCTGAGCCTTTCTGTTTTGTGTTAAGCCGGATATTATTTGAGGCAGCTATAAAGGCGGGGGCAAAAGTGCATCAAGGCGGCACTTATTTAGCCATGGAAGGACCGCAGTTTTCCACCAAGGCTGAATCCCAGCTTTACCGCTCCTGGGGTGCCGATATTGTAGGTATGACAGCTTTGCCTGAAGCTAAGCTAGCCAGGGAAGCTGAAATATGCTATGCCAGGCTTGCTATTGTCACCGACTATGACTGCTGGCATCCGGGCCATGAATCTGTAACCACAGGCATGATTTTTACCAGCCTGCGAAAGGGCATTGATACTGTCAGGAAAGTCCTGAAGCTGGCAATTCCTGATATTCCACGGGAGAGAGATTGCCCCTGCGCTACCGCACTTAAAGATGCCATAGCTACCTCGCCGGAATGTATACCAGATGAGGCAAAGAGGGATTTAGCATTGCTTATTGGGAAATACCTGGGTGGGGGAGGAAATGTCAGCCAAATTTGAATTTGGCTGCCGGCCCACAGCCATTGGCAGTATGCCTCAGGTAGACCCTGAGGAAGCTTGCTCTATTGTTATGAAGTATCTTCCTGATATTCCTGCCTGGCCTCAGTTGCCACAACGTTCCTTCAATGAGACTATGTGTGCTCAGGTTAGCGAGGGCTTTCCTGGCGTCATTATAGGTGAGGGCAAAATCCATATTGAGCCATCGGCAAATTTTGATGCTGAGCTAAAACAAATCTATGTTGATTGCGAGCAGAGCAACTATGACAAATATGCTATCTCTACTGAGTATGCCGCTGGACTCTATGCCTTTCTCTCGAAGGTGACAGAGGCTGAAATGGTGAAAGGGCAGATAGCGGGTCCTGTTACCTGGGGACTTACCGTTACTGACCAGGATGGCAGACCCATCCTGTGTAATGACGCCTTGGCGGAAGCCATGGCTAAATTTTTAAAGCTGAAAGCCATGTGGCAAGAGAATGCTTTAAGGAAAATATCACGCAGCGCTATTATGGTTATCGATGAGCCATTGCTGGTGTTCCTGAGCCCAACTTTTCTTTACGTTCCACAGGAAAGGGTGCGCATTCCAAACGAAAAGGTGGCTGCTTTGTTACAGGAGGTACTCAATGGTATTGAGGGAGTCAAAGGGATGCATTGTTGTGGCAGTACTAATTGGGCGCTTCCTTTGAGTACCACAATTGATGTCCTTAGCTTTGATACATATAATTATGCCTCCTCCTTCGCTCGTTATCCCGATGAAGTAAAGTCTTTCCTTAAGCGAGGAGGCGCCATCGCCTGGGGAATAGTGCCTAATACTGAAGAAGCTCTGGCTGAGGAATCTGTTTCCAGCCTTCGTGATCGTTTAGAAGAAGCTATAGCTCCTTTTACCAGGGATGGCATCAGCTTCAAGCAAATTTTGAGGCAAAGCTTACTCACGCCTTCTTGTGGGCTGGTAGGGCTATCTTCTGAAGCAGCCTGCCGGGCTCTGGAGTTAGTGGCCAACTTATCGCATTATCTGAAGGAAAGATATACGATATAATTAAGAGGATAAGAAGTGGAAAGGACTTATGACCGTTCATTAAGCAAATTTATTTCGGTCTATAGCAAAAGAGTATGAACAAAGCTAAAAGAATGGCTGCTCTGAAACACCGCCGTCGCAGGAAGAAACTCGAGGAGAAGAGGAAGGCACAGGCACTGAGCAAAGAGCAGTGAAGAAGGTTCTTCTTCTGACTGGCAAGCCAGGCACAGGTAAGACCGTCCTCATCAAGGAGGCCATAGCCAGGACAAAAATTAAGGCTGGCGGCTTTTACACTGAAGAGATACGAACTGGCGGAGTAAGGCAGGGATTTAGAATAATCACCCTTCAAGGGCAGGATGCCATCCTGGCGCATGTTGGTATTACCAGCTCTTACCAGATAAGCAAATATAAGATTGATGTTGATAGTCTAAATAGAGTTGGCGTTTCTGCCCTACACCAGGCGCTGGGAGACAGTGATTTAGTAGTCATCGACGAGATTGGCAAAATGGAGCTGTTATCCCTGCAATTTAGGGAAGCTGTGCTGCAAGCGATAAACAGCGGCAAAAAGGTTATAGGCACTATTATGCTCGGCCCCAACTCCTTTACTGATGACATCAAACGCCGTCATGAGGTTGAACTGCTTTTGGTGGCCAGGGCTAATCACGGTCAGATATTGAAGGAAATCTTGGATTGGCTGGAGCTGGCTGACAAATGAAAATCACGCTCAAGCCATTGGGCGAGGTGGATGGTGGGGTAATCAAGGAACTCAGGGAAAAGGTCAATCTCGTTTTCCATTGTCCCGTGGAGATAGAAGCTGGTTTCAGCTATGTGGCTCATGCCTATAACTCCCAGAGAAGGCAATACCTGGCCTCGAAATTACTGGACTCGTTAAACGCTTCACCCAGGGAGAAGGGGGAAAGAGTTATCGGCATAGTGGATGTTGACCTTTATGCCCCGAGGCTTAATTTTGTCTTTGGGGAAGCTGATATTAGCTCTGGCACAGCAATTGTGTCCCTATGCCGGCTAAAACAGGAATATTATGGCTTACCACCGGATAAAAGCCTGTTTATAGAAAGAGCTGCTAAAGAAATTGTTCATGAATTGGGGCATACCTTCGGGCTGGGACATTGTTCCAATGCTAAATGTGTTATGCATTTCTCCAACAGCCTGGCAGATACAGATTGGAAGGATGCTACTTTCTGTCCTGAGTGTCACCCACGGATAATGCCCGTGATGTAAATTTTAAGGGAAGGTGATAGCGGATTTTCGCTATAGGGTGGGCAATACTATATCTCAAGCCAGTCAGGACCAGTTTGCTATGCCAATCGAAGGAGAAGTTGGTTGAATTAAGCCAGGCATTAGCTATGCCTGTAGAATTCAATGTATTAAATATTCGCTCAATCTGGTGGTTGCTTAGTTTGCCATAAGTCTGCCTGGCTCTGTAGCCAAGGGAGATTTCCCTGCCCATCTTTGCCTTCCATTCTTTCTGGTAACGAGAAAGCTGAGCTGCTGCTAGCTCATCCTTATTAAGAGCTTCGCTAAACACGCTGGTGGCTATTTTAGCTCCTAAATGTCCCAGGTATATGCCTCCACCGGTGGTTGGTTTTACCTGCCCTGCGGCATCACCAATAACTAATACTCTATCTCCGTAGGTTTGCGGCAGGGTCCCCACAGGGATAGCCTTTTGTCTTATTTTAGCTTTCCGACTTATTATCCTGCCCTGGCAGAAGGGACTGAGGAGGAATTTTTGTAGATGTACCCCAGCCTGGGATGTTGATAGCAGCCCGGCTAATGCTTTATTTGGTGAAGTGGGCACAAGCCAGGCGAATGAGCCTGGGGCTATTTGCTGATTGAAGTATAGCTCAACTTCATCAATGTTGTTGATTTCGATTTCTGTCTGAGCACCAATGAGGAAATGCCTGATTCTGCCTAAACCTAGTTTCTGAGGCAGCTTAGGTTTAAAACCATTAGCCAGGATAACGGCTCTAGTGGCAAACATCTCACTTGAGCCGTGGTCCAGGGCTTCAATTTGTACTCCATCCTTTCCTATGGTGATGTCAGTGACCTCATAGGAAAAGAAATAGTCAGCACCCTTATCGTTGGCTTTGTCAGCAATAGCTTTATCAAAGGAAGCCCGGTCTACTACATAAGCCTGAGCCTGCTCAGTTTTCAGCTTTAAGCACTCTCCTGAAGGGGCAAAGAATTTGGCTGAATTTGCCCTGGTTAATATCACGTCTGGGGTAATGCCAAAAGAATCGAAGCATTCCGGGCTAATGATGCCTGTGCAGCAAATATCAGTTCCTGTAGCCTGTTTCTGCTCCAGCACCGCTACTCTATGGCCTAGCGAAGCCAACTGATATGCAGCATAGTTTCCTGCTGGCCCTGCGCCTACTATGATGACATCGTAAAATTTGCTTGACAACTTAATGCTATTATACAACTTCTTACTTTCCACTCCACCTACGATTATCGCCCCCCCCCCGCAATCTGGTTCAGCTAGGCCAGTGGTATCTTGAAGCGTAGCGGTTATCCGCCATTTTTCAACAAGTATATGAGCTTTACAAAGCAGAGCTTTAGGGCTAGAATAAAAAATAAATATGGTTTTGGGCGGTTAGCTCAGTGGTTAGAGCGCTTGCTTCACACGCAAGAGGTCAGAGGTTCAAGTCCTCTACCGCCCACCATAAAAAGGGGAGGTGAAAAATGGCATATGATGGTGATGGTAGAGGTGGTTTGCTTAGCGCTGGTGGGATTTTAAGCATAATAGTGGGAGCATTCGAAATAATCCTGGGAGGGCTGATAGCTGCCCTAATGTCGCTTAGCTTGCCCTTTTTGGGTTACCTCTTTCCACTTGTTCCTGGTTTTGAGGGTGGTTATAGCATGGCTGCAGTCCCAATCTGGTCGATTATTGTAGGGATTGTTATTGCTGTGCTGGGCATAGTAGCTGTGGTGGGTGGCGTATCAGCCATAAGAAGAGGAAGTTTTGGATTATCCCTGGCCGGGGCTATCTGTGCCCTTCTCCTCATCAATCCCCTGGGATTATTAGCAGTTATTTTTGTTTCCCTGG
>CAZILT010000114.1:0-4041 GCA_964540185.1 uncultured Dehalococcoidales bacterium | reverse complement strand
TGAGGAGAGAACACAGCATATTCTTTGATGATTATTCTCTTAAAGAGGGAGATGAGGAGGACAGGAAATTGTTAAAGGAGCTTTTGGGAGATGAAACATTGCCAGGGTATGCCCTACAAAGAGTAGAAAATGTCTTCAATTTCAAGACTCCCGTCAATATAGTTTTCGCTTCTTATAAGCCAGAGAGAGATTTTATCAAAAGGCTAGTTAGTGAAGAAAATGCCAGACTTATAGATGCCTGGATAAAGCCCCCTGATATAGGCTTTTATAGCGTCGAATACTCCTGGCGGAAAGGTGAGCATCCAAAGCACGAAAGCTTCAATCCAGACTTCTTCATCAAGTTAGGAAATGACATTTTAGTTATAGAAATCAAGCAGGATGGAGACATTTCTGATGAAAACAAAGCCAAACTGAAATATGCTAGAGAGCATTTTAAGCGAGTTAATAGCTTACAATCAAAGCACCGGTATTGCCTCAAATTAATCTCTCCCGAAAGCTATGACCTGTTCTTCCAAAGGTTGAGAGAAGGGAAATATCAGGATTTCACCTCAACGCTCGAAGCGGATTTAGTTTCTCCTGATTGATGATTAAATCACAAGACATTGAATAGGCGATAATAAATACTTCAGCTTTGCCGATGCCGGGCTAATTGAGAAATACAATCTAGATTTCTCAAGCCAGGGGGGAAAATAACCAGTGTTAGCTACCCAGAATCTTTGTCCGACCGCTCTTGATGCTGCCAGCAAAGAGCCGGACATTGCGTTAAACGAAATGGCAAGTTACAATTTAGCCAGGAGTAAGCATGACTGAGGAATGTCTTTTTTGCCGCATCGTTGCTGGCGAGATACCCAGCGACATCGTTTACCAGGATAAAGAGTTTCTGGCTTTCAGGGATATTAACCCGCAGGCACCCAAGCATATAATCATCATCCCTAAAACTCATATCACCTCCCTGGCAGAGCTTACCGAACAACAGCAAGGACTCATAGGACGCCTGGTAATTTTAGCTAGAGACCTAGCTGAGAAAGAAGGGATAGCACAAAGGGGTTATCGCCTGGCAATAAATTGCGGCCCCGAAGGGGGACAGGTAATACCCCACCTTCACCTCCATCTTATCGGTGGCAGGAAATTGAACGACCGACTAGGCTAAGTTGATTCGCCGCCTCTGAGAATACTTCATCCTTGCCAAGATAAATTGAGAAGCCTCCTCACTTTTGACCAGGGCAACGATCAAGCCAGGCTATGAGGACTTCAGTTTAGCTACTACTCCCTCTATAGCTTCATCTGGAGTGGATGCCCCAGCGGTAATGCCGATATGTTGTTTACCCTCAAGCCAGGAATTGTCCACCTCACTCACTCCTTCCACCAGGTGGGTTTTCACTATGGGTGAACACACTTCGGTGAGACGCTTGGTATTAGCGCTATCATGTCCCCCAACCACTATCATAAGCTGACTTCGCTGGGCCAATTCTATGGCAGCTTTCAGCCGTCTCTGTATTGTCTGGCATAAAGTATTGACGATACGTACCCCTTTAACAGATTGCCTCGTTAACTCCTGGTTACACTCACTGCTTTGGCTGAGAGTATCACAGGGAAAGGTAGCTGTAAATTGCGTTACAAACTGGAAAAAGGCGGACTGGCTTTGAGTGGTCTGGGAGATTATGCCCAGGCGATGGCGATCATCTCGCTGTCCTTTGGCAGATTTTGCTCTGAGCGAGATTTCTCGGTCGCTTTGCTCCCTCAGAATGACAGGAACCGAAGGACTCAGTGCCTCGGTTCGCGGTAACAAGGAGAGGGCAACAAACTGTTTCACATCCAGAGCAGCTATACCTCTGCCCTCTGCCCAACCTAACAATGCCTTAACCTCAGGGTGCTCTGCCTCCCCAAAGATAACAACATCAAATCCAGCCTCAGCTAATTCCCTGGCTGCATCCTGAGCCTGGCGAACTATGGGACAGGTGGTATTAATAATGTGAATGCGGTGAGCTTCTATTTCAGATAGCACCGCCGGACTCACCCCATGGGTGGTTATAGCCACTATTTTGCCCTGAACCTGCTCTAATTCCTCTACTGGCTTTATCCCCGCTTTAGCCAATCCTCGCACTAACTGTTGATTATGTGCTATCGGCCCCAGGGTTTCTATGCTGCCATATTTGTCGGCTGCTTCCCTTAACATCCTGATGGCTCGCCTCACACCAAAGCATAAGCCAAGCCCTCTGGCTTTCTCAACCTCCATAAACTCCCCGATTTTCTGCTGGCAAAAGAACAGCAATTCCATGCATAATCAAGTCAGTTAGTAATCTCATTTGTGATTTGGTTAACCTGCCATCAACCGAAGGAAGCTTAAAAGGCTGGCCAATATTGATAACTATGCCAGGACGCCTCCACAGCCAGCTTATGCCTTTGAGTCTTTCCGTGCCGCTGATGCCAACAGGAAGTAGCGCAACGTCCGCCCGTGAAGCAATTACAGCAGAACCGGATTTAGCAGCTAACAGCCTGCCATCATGGTTTCTCTTACCCTCGGGAAACATACCCAGAATTAATCCTTGGCTTAATATCTCCCTGGCTTGCTCAACTGCCTCCCGCTTATCTTTAAACGTCCCCTTACGATGTACTGAAATGGCTTGCGCCCAGCGGGTGACAACACTGATAAAGGGATAACGAAAAAGCTCCTGCTTGGCCATAAAATTAATCCACCTGGGAAAGCTGAGCTCCAGTAATATGCCGTCAACCAGGTGGATATGATTCGCCACCACGATGAGCGGACCATCTAAGGGCACATTTTCTCTCCCCTTGACTTCCCAGGAAAGGAAAACCCTGCAGCAGGGTTTAAGTATGGCTAACACAATCTTTTGAGACAGAGTCACCGGTTTACCGTCCTTTGATATCATCCTGACACTGGCAAAGAATCCTAACGGTTGAGCTCAACAACCAAATTATACATTTTATCCACAACTTGCTTTAGACTAAGTTTTTCTGTGTTGATGATTACTGCATCATCGGCAGGCTTAAGGGGTGATATAGCCCTGTGCCTATCATTGTCGTCACGTCTCTTTATATCAGCAAAGGTAACATCATAATCCACCTTCTCCCCCCGCTCCAGTAATTCTCTGCAGCGGCGATTGACCCTTTCCTCGACAGAAGCAACCAGAAAAACCTTTAGCTCAGCCCAGGGTAAAACCACCGTGCCAATATCTCTCCCGGCCATTATCACCTTCCCTCGCTGAGCTAATCTTCGCTGCTCCAGCACCATCACCTGGCGCACACCGGCTACCTTTGATACCAAAGAAACCTTTTCCTCTATCTCAGGGCAAAGCAACTCAGAGGAAACATCTTTCCTATCAATGAGAACTGAGAGGTATCCCTCTTGACAGGGAACAAAATCAAATCTAGTTACGCTAGCCAGCTGAGAAAGTTCTGCGGTATCGTCAGGTGGGATACCTAATCTAATGGCCTTCCAGGTAAATGCTCGATACATGAACCCTGTATCGAAAAAAACGAAATCCAACCTCCTGGCTAATAGGCGACCAACACTGCTCTTACCTACTGCTACCGGACCGTCTATGGCAATTAACGACAAGCTCAAACCGCCCTTCATCTTATCACCTTAAACCAAGCTTTCAAAGTTTTACTTAAGGAATCATATCCAGCTAGAGCTCAGAGTTTAGATACATAACATTATGGCACAGGTACAAAGGGTGATGTAGTTCAGATAGATGATAGACACTCCAAAAGGAGATGAAAGAACATTACAGTGGCTGTGTTATGAACGAGTACAGAGTTTGTCTAGCAATCCTCTTTGTCATTCTGAGCCCTACAGGCGAGGAATCTCTTTTAGACTCTTCGCGGAGTTTATCCTGAGCGAGATTCTTCAGTCGCTTCTCTCCCTCAGAATGACAAGAAGCGAAGGGCCCAGAGTGACATTTGGGCCAATTAGTAACATTCTCAGTACAGATGGTTGACGGAGAGGATATAGATAGGTATAATACTCAAAAATGCTAGAGCGTGCTCTGTGGTAAGGCTGGGAGTTGCGTAGTGGCG
>CAZILT010000113.1:0-5164 GCA_964540185.1 uncultured Dehalococcoidales bacterium | reverse complement strand
AAAGCAGGTTTTATAGAAATTTTCGTGGATGCAGGGGCTTCTGTTAACAATCCGGGATGCGGCCCTTGTGTAGGGACCCATCAGGGGGTGCTGGCAGATGGCGAGACAGCTCTTTCTACCGCCAACAGAAATTTCAAGGGGAGGATGGGCAATCCTGAGGCTATGATATACTTAGCCAGTCCGGCTACGGCTGCTGCGTCAGCTATAACAGGTGAAATCACCGATCCCAGGGAGGTCATGTAAGTGGCTGGCATAATACTCAGAGGCAAATCTATTAAGTTGGGTGATAATATCTCTACGGATGATATCATTCCTGGCCGGTTTGCCCATTTAAGGAGCAGCTTGCCTGAGCTGGCTAAGCATGTCTTTGAGGATGCCCTCCCGTCATTCACCTCCAGGGCGAAGCCGGGTGACATTGTGGTGGCGGGCAAAAACTTCGGTTTGGGTTCCAGCAGGGAGCACGCTCCAGTGGTAATAAAAATGGCAGGGATAAGTGCCATCTTGGCCAAGTCGGTAGCACGCATTTTTTTTAGAAATGCCATAAATCAGGGAATGGCTGTCTTATTGTGTGATAGTGATAAAATCGGTGATGGCGATGAGTTGGAGATAAATCTGACAGACAGTGTAGTCACCGACCTGACTTCTGGCGCTAAGCTGACTAGTGGCAGCATGCCGCCACTAATGTCTGCTATTCTGAAAGAAGGTGGGCTTATCCCTTATATACAAGAACACAAGGACTTTATCGTAGAGGAGCACTAAACACCGGTATCTGACCCCTGAAGATTTAGGAATTTGGACTTTGAATTTGTTTAGAGTTAATAAATTAGAACTTAGGATTTTTCCGTATGGTGTATAGGGTAACTTTTATCCCCGGCGATGGCGTAGGCCCTGAAGTAGCTAAGGCAACCCGAAGAGTGTTGGAAGCTACGGGAGTTCAGTTTCAATGGGACGATGCCGTCATAGGCAGTCAGGCTCAGGAGAGGTTTGGCACGCTTATTCCCGATAGTGCCCTGGAATCAATAAACAGGAATAAGGTTGCTATTAAAGGGCCGGTGACCACCCCCATAGGCAGTGGGTTCAGGAGTGTCAATGTAGCTTTGCGTAAGAAATTGGACCTTTATGCTTGCCTCCGCCCCTGTAAAATTTATCCTGGTATCCATACACCATACAAAAATGTGGATATTGTTGTGGTCAGGGAGAACACCGAAGGCCTCTATTCAGGCATCGAATTCGCCAAGGATAAACCGGAGACTGCAGAGTTGCTAGAATTCGTCGCTCGAACCACTGGAGACAGAGTAAGGAAAGATTCTGCTGTTAGCTTGAAGGTAGCATCTGAAACGGCGAGCAGGCGGATTGTCAGATTTGCTTTTGAGTATGCCAGAAAAAATGACAGGAGAAAGGTGACCGCAGTTCATAAATCCAACATACTCAAATTTACTGATGGACTTTTCCTCGACACTGCTCGTGAGGTAGCTAAAGAATATAGGGATATAGAGTTTACTGATATGGTTCTGGATGCTACCTGTATGCAACTGGCAAAAAGGCCGCAGCAATTTGATATCATTGTTGCCCCCAATTTCTATGGAGATCTCCTTTCTGATCTTTGTGCCGGGCTAGTTGGCGGCCTGGGTGTGGCTCCAGGAGCCAATATAGGGGACGATATGGCTGTTTTTGAGCCCACTCACGGAAGTGCCCCCAAGTATGCTGGAAAAAACAAGGTTAATCCTATGGCAATGATGCTCTCCGGGGTGATGATGCTTCGCTACTTGGAGGAAAGGGATAATGCTGATAGGTTAGAGAGGGCTATTGCTGACGTCATCGCTGAAGGTAAGAGTGTCACTTATGATTTGAAGCTTGACCGCAACGACAGCACTGCTGTGGGCACCAGCCAGGTAGCTGATGCGGTGATAGAAAAGCTAAAGCAAATTAGGAAGTAATCTCATATTATGGAAGGTATTACTCTGTTTAAAGTTGCCCAATTTATCATTCTACTTAGCTTTGTTATTCTTGTTTCTGATATTAGAAACAAGAGGGGGATGGTTCCACTGATAAATGGCAAGTTAACCCTTTCTATGAGGTTTTGTTACCCTATCCTGAGTTGTGGTTGTGGATTTGTAATTGCCACCATGAATTCGCTTCTGCCCCTGGATTTCGCTGCTCTTGCCATGACACTGCTTGGCACATCGCTTATGGTGAAAGCAAAAAGGACTCTTGGGGAATATCACACCTGGGCCGGCTATCATTTTAAGGCGACGAAACTCATGACAGAAGGGATTTACGCCTTTATCAGGCATCCTATGTATACCGGCGTGTATATCTTCATTCTCGGGGGACTTTTAATCTGTATCCCTAATCTCGGGGTGATTTCAACCAGAATCCTTTATACGCCTTGGTTTGTGACCTATATTGGGCTGACAGCATTAGTCTATATGATGGCCTTGATTCCCATAATTGCTTCGCGGGAGACCGCCCATTTGCAGCAGCAGTTTGGGGATGAATTCTTAGAATATCAGCAGCAGGTTCACGCCTTTTTACCCCTGCGCAAGTTTAAGGGATAGGCACTGAAAGTTTTACCAGATGTTTTTCAAAATCTTTCACCCCTGGTGATTTTTGCCTTTGCCTGGCTTAGCTTTACTGCTAATGTTTTCAATTCCACACTCATATCAGATTGGAGTGGTTGTGTGGAAGGTTAGACAATCCGGGCAGTTATGTAATCAGGCGAATGTGTAGTAGAGGTGAGTATCTCTGCTAATAAGTCCCTCATGATAACTTCAATTAATAATGATTCCCCCAGCTTTATTATTGTCTGGAATTTCAAGCAGCCGGATCGGCGCATAAATCGTCAATTACTACCCACTTTGGCTTTATATTCTGTATTGCTCGGTAGACTTCATCAAAGTCGAGGCTGTAATCAAAATGCTCCTTTGCCTGGTGCCTCATATGTCCCCGTATCTCAAGATTCCGGATAACGATTAGCTCTTCATCCTCATGAGATGCATGTACCAGTGGGACCCCCGAAGAACTCCAGATACCGCTTTCCCCACAGAAGCGACTTCCGTTTTTCTCAAAAACGCCCACGCAGTTAGCCCCTATGCTCCATACCTGATTATGTGCAGCCAGTGCCGAGTGCATCAGACTCCAGATGTACTGGTAGTAGTTGTGTATCTTGAGGTTGAGTAAAGGGTACTCACGCACCGCTTCCAGCCGCCAGGCGGCCACGGTGATGATGACATCTACATCGTCGTTAAAAGCATACCTCTTACCCAGATCTACAAAACACAGATCATAGCACATCATCATTCCCATCCTCCCCCACCGCATATCCAGCACCAGCCTCCTATCGCTCCCTCTGTGAAAAAAGAGTTTCTCCAGCGGAGTTAAAAATATCTTGTCATAGAATATGTCATTGTAATCAGCACCCGGCGTCATCACAAAGGCGCTATCATATATTTTCGCGTGGCATTTATCCACTCTTACATTGCTGAAGAAGCACGTTTTCAGCCCGTTGCCACTGGCAACCAGCCCGGCCTTTATGCCATCCAATACCCTCTTTACCTCCGGCTGACGATTGTCACTGGCCTTCAACTGCTCCAGCACTTCCACCCGATGGACAGCGTCCCAGATATAGCCGGAGATAGAAAGTTCTGGAAAGATAAGGATATCTGCATTTACCTCATGGGCCACCTGTACGATACTTTCCATGCGTGACAGGTTGTAGCCAATATCAAACCTGGGGTTTATATTGGCTATCATAAATGTAGGACAAGCTTCGTTTTTGGAAAATGTTGCATCGGTTACCTTGTATCCACCGATCACGGTGGTAGTCGACCCATTTCCTTGTGTTACGCGTGTAATTGGTTCTAGTCTTCTTTGTATTCCACTCACCCTTACATTTTACCCTAACCGTTCCTTCATACAAAGAAGACTTTAAAGAATCTGACCAACTATGGCGAGTCGATCCCGTTCTGGCTTGTCAATCTGCTTACGTGTGCCTCGTGGAAATAAAATACCCATTCCATTGAACATGATGGACTAATGTCACCAAAACTGCACAAAGGCCCATTTGCGTAATTGTAGGCTACTTGTGGGGGTATGTTGTATAAAAGGCAGAGCTCTTAGCAATCGTTATGTGGCTTTTGCTAGTCTCAGCATTGACCTATGTTTCGCCAAGCGTTATATTCTATCCATAAAGCAAATATGTAGGTCAAGCAAAGGGGGGAACTGGGTGTCGGATATATTACTAGGAGCGGTAATCAGTGGACTAAGCCTGTTCATTGGTTCTGCTATCGGTGCCTTTATATCATACAAGACTACTAAGGCTCAAATTGAGACGCGACTTGTCGAATTGCAGCAAGAACTTGGGCATCGAGAAAGAGAAGCCCGACGAGGCAGACTCATAGAGGCAAGGAAGAACTACCTCGTTCCACTTAGAGAAACCGTTAGCAAGTGGGCAGTAGAACTTACCCGCATGATAGACCAGGTCGATAGTGTGGGCAGATTGCTAAAGATGCATGAACAATATGCATTTCTCCATCCAAAACCGGCACGCTGGCAGAAACCAAGCTGTTGAGGCGATACAAGCTGTTGAAGCGATAAAGGTTCAGATGGAAACTTTGAAAAAAGAAGGACTTGAAGTCCTACGAGGACAAGTTAGTGATACAAAGCTCAATGATGCGATTGATAATGTACTTTTTCAAGAATTGGACATAAGCGTTAGTAACTGGCCTATCCTGTGTTCTACATGGGATGAGTGGGAAAGTGGTAAAAAGGATGTTAATTCTATGAGCAGCGCATTGGAGCAGATTAGAGACACATCAGTTGAGCTGCGTTGGCATCTACAGCTGGTCAATAAGCGTATTGAAGAATTGCTGAGTGGTGAGGAAGCGACATGAGGGGTAAGCCTCAGATAACTAGAACCTCTATGGCAGATTAAGAATTATCGCAAGAGCAAGCTGCAGATACGGGCGACTCATGTCCTCCATAGATAGTGAACAAAACGCTAAAAAGTAGAATCCTGAATACTCCTTCACAACAATTACAAGAACATCCAGTTCGAATCAAGGGATACATCGGCTGGTTTTACCTGTCAAGGTGTATGTAGTCACCAGGTTGTGTTATTTAATTGGGGGAGAAACTCACCCCGGCTAATTTTGGCCTTTCCCAG
>CAZILT010000112.1:0-5619 GCA_964540185.1 uncultured Dehalococcoidales bacterium | reverse complement strand
TCCGGGAGGCTTGCTCTTCTCAAGCCATTGTTTAAGCGCTGTAATAACGATTTCCCGGAGTGGTTTACCCTGCTCCACGGCAGCGATTTTTACCGCTTTAAGCAGTTCTTCGCTTCCTAAATCTACAGTTATTCTCGTTCCTTTAGCCATATTCATCTCCTCTTGTTGTATATTCTCATTATAGCATAAAGACGCAAAAGTGCATAACTGCTATTGGGGGTAACACAAATTGGCTGCCTGCAGGAGGGTTAAATGTTGGTAAAGGTGGGAAGTTCTCTATTTGTCCTGTGAGGGAGGGGTGCCGCCAAGCGAATATCACCTGATTTACACTGTCATACTTTGCATTAAAGCTCTATCTAAATGTGAGGTTATCTTATCCAGAAGTTTATCCACCCCCCAGCCTTTGGTGGCGGAGATGAGGGCTATGTTTTTATTTGGCAGCACGATTTGTTCCTTAATACAAGGAACAGCAGTCAAGGCATCCAGTTCCCCTTCATTGCTCAGTGCTAAATCTAGCTTATTGAATACTGTAATTCTGGGTTTGCCTTTGAGGTTTAGTTCGCCCAGTATCTTCTCCACTGTGTAACATTGATTAGCAGCATTTTTATGTGTTATGTCAACGATATGCAGCAATAAATCAGCTTCGCTGAGCTCCTCCAGGGTGGCTCTGAAGGCAGCCACGATTGATGGCGGCAGTTTGTTAATGAAGCCAACGGTGTCCGTGATGAGGAATTGCTGACCGCCGGGCAAAGTCAAACAACGGGTTACAGGGTCGAGAGTGGAAAAGAGCTTATCCTCTGTAATTACACCGGCTTTGCTTAAGGCGTTGAATAAGGTGCTCTTGCCGGTATTGGTATAGCCAACAAAGGCCACAATTGGCACTCCTCTCTCCTTGCGTCGCTTTCTGTAAAGAGCTCGATGTCGTCTTACCTCTTCTATTTCTTGTTGCAGACGATTGATGCGCTTATGGATAAGGCGTCGGTCGGTTTCCAACTGTGATTCGCCAGGACCTCTGGTGCCGATGCCCCCGCCAAGCTGCTCCAGGTGTCTCCACTGACCTATAAGCCGTGGCAGCAGAAATTGATGCTGAGCTAGCTCAACTTGAAGCTGCCCTTCCCGGGTTCGAGCTTGTCTGGCGAATATATCCAGAATGAGGGCCGTGCGGTCAATGACCTTGACCGGCAATATTTCCTCCAGGTTCCTTTGCTGTCTGGGTGACAATTCATCATCAAAAACCACTGCGTCATATTGAGTTTGCTCTCTCAGGCTGATTAGCTCTTCAATCTTTCCTTTGCCGATATAATAGGTGGGTGAAGGCGCATCCAATTTTTGGCTAAACATGCCTATCACATTGGCGCCGGCTGTCTTGGCCAGGTAAGATAACTCCTGTAAAGAATCAGCGGCGGACCAATCGTTATTTGGGGTCTTGCTTTCTACGCCCACCAAGAATGTACGCTCTACTTCAGTTTGTGTGGGGAAAAGTTGCTGTTTTATTTATCTCTCCTGTGCCAGGCTGACAGGCGTTTTATTCCTTCTTCCAGGCGGTCATCAGCCAGAGTTAAAGAAAATCTAAGGTAGCCTTCTCCCTGTTTTCCGTAGCCAATGCCGGGAGTGACGGCTATTCCAGTTTCATCAAGTAGCTTTCTGGTGAAATCTATTGAGGTATAGCCTTGAGGAACCTTAGCCCAGATATAAAAGGTGGCTTTTGGTATCATAGCTTTCAGCCCTATTTCACCGAGAACCTTCATTAATTTATCTCGGCGTCGTTGCAAAATAGCGTTGTGTGCCGCAATGCAGTCCTGAGAGCCTTGCAGGGCATGGATAGCGGCCTGCTGAATTGCCTGTGGGATGCCTGAGTCCAGGTTGGATTTAACCCGGAATAAGGCATCTATCATTTCAGCGTTACCCACCACCATGCCTACCCGCCAGCCTGTCATGTGGTAGGTTTTAGAGAAAGAGTGGAACTCCACTCCGGTTTCTTTAGCTCCGGGTGCCTGTAAGAAGCTGGGGGGTTTGTAGCCATCAAAAGCAACTTCAGTGTAAGGAGCATCGTGGCAGATGGCAAGATTATGCTGCCGGGCAAAATGAACTGCCTTTTCGAAGAAATCGAGTTCTGCTGTAGCGCCGGTGGGGTTGTTGGGATAGTTTAGCCACATAAGCTTCGCCTTGTCGGCTATTTCAGCAGGAATGGCTTTGAAATCAGGCAAGAAAGCATTTTCCTGTTTCAGGGGTGTAAAATAAGGTTCGCCACCGACTATTATGGTGCTCATGGAATACACCGGATATCCAGGGTCAGGTACTAAAGCTATATCGCCAGGTTCGATAAAGCACAGTGCTATGTGTCCAATTCCCTCCTTGGAGCCGATGAGCGGCAAAACCTCTTTATCCGGATTTAGAATGACCCCAAAGCGATGCTCATACCATTCGGCGATGGCCTGGCGAAGTGCAGGTAGGCCATTGGTTTCGGGATAACGATGGTTAACGGGGTTATGTGCTGCCTGGCACATACTCTGGATGATATGGGATGGCGTGGGTAAATCGGGGTCGCCGATGGCGAAGCTGATGATATCCTCTCCTCTGGCTTGCTTCTGAGCGATCCTCCTATTTATGTCAACAAAAAGATATGGAGGTAACTTATCCAGTCGCCGTGATAGTTGCATCGTTTTGCTCCTTTAGATTAAATATTCCCCTGTGAAAACTTCTTCCACCGGACCAGTAAGCAGTATCTCCCCTACCCTATCCCAGAGTACAGTTAAGGTTCCGCCTGGAAACATTATGTCAACTTGGTTATCTATATAGCCAAGCAATTGAGCGGCCACAGCTATGGCGCAGGCACCGCTGCCGCAGGCAAGAGTTTCCCCTGCGCCTCGTTCCCATACTCGGCCTTCTATCTTTCCCCTGCTCAAAACCCTGGCTATCTCAAAGTTTGTCCTTTGCGGGAACATGGGATGTTTTTCTACCTCAGGTCCTACCTTGGATAGAGGGAAGCTGGCTACTGGCTCAGATAGAAAATTCACGGCATGGGGGTTGCCCATAGACAAAAGGGATAGGGTTAATTTTCTCTCTCCTATCACTATGGGAATTTGTTCTGGCTGAAATTGAGGCGTGCCCATACTCACCTGAACCTGGCTAACCTTATCTCTTGATATGGAGGCCTTGGCTCTTCTTATGCCTGACAGGGTTTCTATTGACATCATGAGCGTTGATGGGTTGTGTGTAGATTCTTCGCTTCGCTCAGAATGACAGGGTGGTTGGTAGATGCCTTTCTCAATAGCATATTTGGCAAAGCAGCTCAGTCCATTGCCGCAGGCCTCAGCCTCGGAGCCATCAGGGTTAAACATGCGCATCTTTAAATCAGCGGCATCGGAATGCTGCATCAATATCAGCCCATCAGCGCCTATGCCAAAGTGGCGTTGACACATGGCTTGAGCTAACTTTGCCCAATCTTGCTCCATATCCCTGGCATCTACCAGAACAAAATCATTCCCTGTAGCCTGTAATTTGGCGAACTTCATGCTATAAACCCCCTTACTAAATTCTTCGCCTTGTTTAGAGTGGCAGGGAACTGGCTGGCATCAAACCAGTGGATTCTTTTGTCATCCAGATGAAACCAGGCGTATTGATGACGAGCCAGACGGTGGGTTTCACACTTTATTTTGTCAATAGCAACTGGCAAGGTCAACTCGTCTTGAAGAAATTGACCTATTTGTTTATAGCCTATGCCCAACATGGCAGGCATAGAAAGATCATAGCCCATCTTCACTAGTTCCTTTACTTCCTGAACTAATCCCTGTTGTATCATTTTATCAACACGGCTATCAATTTTACTATATAACTCGCTTCTTTCCACAGTTAAGCCGATGGTAAGGATTGGAAAACTCGGTGCCTCTTTGTGCCATGACTGAGAGGGGAGCTGGCCTGTCGTGTAGTAAATCTCAAGGGCTCTTATGATACGGCGTATATTAGCAGGGTGGATTCTGGCTGCAGCTAGAGGGTCGATCTGCTGAAGTTCTTTATACAGTGGGTAGCTGCCTTCTTGGTTTACTTTGGCTGCCAAATCACATCTTAGCTTGGGATTGGGTGACACCTGAGGGATTTTCCATCCTTCTAATATTGACCATATATATAATCCACTGCCCCCTACCAGCAATGGCAATTTGTCTTTTTGCTGAATATCCTTGATTGCCTCAGCAGCCAGTTGATGATAGATGGCCAGATTGAAATCTTCATCTGGATTGACTACATCGATAAGGTGGTGAGGAGCTACTGCCCTTTCAGCTAACGTGGGCTTGTTGGTGCCGATGTCCATATAGCGATAAACCTGGCGGCTATCAGCGCTCACTATCTCTATTGGAAAATCCTGAGCCAGGTGCAGCGCAAGATCGCTTTTGCCTGCTGCTGTGGGACCAACAATGGCAATAAGGCACTCCATATGATTAGAGCTTGCCTCGCTCTGATGATAATGATATTCCCTTGATTGCTGCTGTTTGATTAACAATGCTTGGAAATTCCTCGGCTCTGAGGCTGGCACCACCAACTAGAGCGCCATCAATCTCCGCCTGGGAAACAAACTCAGCAATATTATTGCTGGTAACACTACCACCATAAAGGATGCGTAGATCCTGAGCGATGTCTCTACTCCATAATTTAGATACAGTGTTACGGATGAAGTTAATGGTAGCTGCTGCTTGTTCAGCACTAGCTGCTTTGCCTGTGCCAATGGCCCACACCGGCTCATAAGCAATCACTATATTGCATGTAGGTTTTATGTTGTTTAATCCTCGGTTTAACTGCTTGTCGATTACCTCCTCTGTCCTGCCAGCCTCCTTTTCTTCCAGCCTTTCCCCTATACACAGAATAGGGTTGAGTCCGTTTTCTATAGCTGCCTTTATCTTCTTATTAACTATCTCATCGGTTTCACTGAAATACCAGCGCCGCTCGGAGTGTCCCAGGATGACAAATTGGCATAACTTCCTGAGCATCAGCGGAGATATCTCGCCGGTATAGGCCCCTTTTATCTCGAAGTGCATATTTTGAGCACCAAGCTTAATAGATGAGCCTGTTAGTAGCTCACTTATTATAGGTAGAGAAATGAATGGAGGGCACAGCACCTTTTCCACTCCTTCTATTCTATCCAGCTGTTCCAGCATATTATGGACGAGTTCTTCAGCCTCGTGCACTGTGGTATTCATTTTCCAGTTGCCAGCGATAAAAGGAATGCGCATTTCACAGCCTCCTACTCGCTCTTATCTAACAAAGCCTCCGCCCCGGGCAGAGCGACACCTTCTAGAAGTCTCAAACTGGCGCCACCTCCTGTGGAGACGTGAGTCATTTTATCACTCAGCCCCATTGCCTGAACTATCTCAGCACTGGAGCCACCACCGATGATGGTGGTGGCATTGACATTAGCCAGAAGGTTAGCTATAGCCTTTGTCCCTTGGGCAAACTGGGGCACCTCATAAATTCCCATAGGTCCATTCCATATAATAGTACGGCACCTCCTTAACTCGTGGGAGAAAAGCTCAATGGTTTGAGGTCCTATATCTACGATATAGGAACCGGGCGGTATTTGGGCTATAGGGGCTACTTTAGTCGAAGCTCCATCCTTGATCTCCTCAG